>JAKMDG010000055.1 GCA_022428035.1 Longimicrobiales bacterium | reverse complement strand
TCTCGACGAAGAGGGCTTTCAAAAGATCAAGGCGGAGCGCTCACGCCCCGTGAGTCAGCAGCCCGACCGCGATCGGTAAATTGAAGCGCTCGCTCCACTGAGCCGTTCCGTGGACTAGTGACAGACTGAAGAACCCCGCCTGAGGCAGAGACCTCAGGCGGGGTTCTTTCTTTCGTGCTCCGACTGCGGGTCATTGTCATGAGGATCGCTCGAGAGCTTCAGAATACGGGATGACCTATTCCGACCCGCCCCCCTGCCCTTACCATGCGGGTATGATCCGCTTCAAAATTCTCGCGCTCAGCCTCGTGCTGACCTCTTTCTCGCTCGCCTGTCAGCCAGCCAGTCAGACACTCACGGTCGCTCACGCCGCCGACAGCCTGTCCATCGGCACGTTCATGTCCCACATGGAGGCGCTGTCGAGTGACGCCATGGAGGGCCGGCGACCGGGTACCGCCGGGTACGACTCGGCCGCTGCCTATGTGGTGCGTGAGGCCGAGGCACTCGGTCTCGAGCCGGGGGGAATGCCGGGCACATTCCTTCAATCGATCACCTTCCGACGGGCGTCACTGGACGACTCCGAGCCTGCCTTCTCTGTGGACGGTGATCGTCTCTCCTTCGGTTCGGACTTCTCCGTCTCGCCCCGCACGACCCGGGCTCAGGTGGACCTCACGGCCCCGATGGTATTCCTGGGATTCGGTATCAGTGCACCGGACCTCGACTACGACGACTTCGAGGACGTCGACATCGCGGGGAAGATTGCCGTGGTCGTGGCAGGTGCGCCTGATGGGTTCGGTTCGCTCGAGCGGACTGTACTCTCGAGTAGCGCCTCTCGGGATGCCGAGCTGAGACAGAGAGGTGCAGCCGGGGTCATCGTGGTCCAGACCGGTGAACTCGACGGCACCGGGAGGCCTCGCACACGCTACGTGTATCCTGACGACCGGGCTCCACCCGCCGACGTAGCCGAAGAGCTCGAGGCTTCACTGATCGTCCCACAACGGGTCGCGGCCGAATGGACCGCGCGGGCAGGACGAAACTTCGACGAACTGGTCTCCAGCATCCGTTCGGGCGAGCCCTCATCGTTCGACCTCTCAGCGGAAGGCCACGTCCTCGCCGGCTTCGAGTTCGAGACGTTCGAAAGCGCAAATGTGGCAGCGCTGCTACCCGGGTCCGACCCCGCACTTCGAGACGAAATTCTCGTGCTCACGGCACACCTCGACCACCTTGGCGTCGGTGCTGTCATTGCGGGAGACTCGGTCTACAACGGTACGCTGGATAACGCGTCAGGATCGTCGGCACTGCTTACACTGGCCTCTGTGCTCACGCGCATGGACGCCCCCCGACGCTCCATTCTCTTTCTCTGGGTGACGGCAGAGGAGTCGGGTCTGCTCGGCGCCGAATACTTCGCACGCTTCCCCACGGTCGCACCGCGTCGAATCGTTGCAAATCAGAACATCGATGGCGTCATGGGCATGATCACCGCAGCGACGGACGTGCTCGCGTTCGGGTACGAGCACTCCAACCTGTCCGAGGCAGTCGACTACGCCGTCGGCCTCACGGGTACCCCGGTGAGTCCGGATCCCACCCCGGAAGAGAACCTCTTCATCAGGAGTGATCAGTACGCGTTCGTCCGCAATGGTATCCCTGCCATCTGGGTGCAGGGCGGTCGAACCGGGCTCGACCCAGCTCGGGACCCACAAGCTGAGCTCGATGCGTGGATCGTCGAGCGCTACCACAAGCCCTCTGATGACCTCGTCCAGCCCCTCGACCTGGAAGGGGTTCGCCGGGAGCTTCGCGCCAATCTCCTGGTGACATATCACATTACGAGCGAGATGGGACCAATCGAATGGGACCCCGACAGCTTTCTCTACCGTCGATGGGTCGGGGGTTGAACCTCATGAGCACACCAGACCAGACATTCGTGGATGAAGTCCTGGCGCACGGACGCAAACAGCTGGAGAAAGGCTGGACGCCTCTTTCCACCGCAGGCAATCTCCGGGCGCGCTACGGCCTGACGGAGGCCTGCGGAAAACGGATTGTCGGTGCGATGATGGCGAGCCGAGTCGGTCGATCGGTCGAACGACTGTCGGGCGAACTGGCGACAGCACTCGAGCTCTCGATGGAAGAGGCTACGGCCTGGGTCATGGAGAGTCGGCAAGGCCGCGTCGATCCCGACGACGGGTCTACGAT
>JAKMDG010000043.1 GCA_022428035.1 Longimicrobiales bacterium | reverse complement strand
GCGCAGCGTGATGTGTTCGTCCTCGACGTGTGTGTCGTTGAGCGTTCGACCGTTGATGGTCCAGCGGCCATCACCGATATCGATCACATCTCGGAGATCGGCCAGTCCGCCGTCGAGCAGAGCGGCGACCGTAAAGACCTTGAGCGTCGACCCAGGCTCGAACGGCGCGTTGATCGCCGAGAGGGAAGCGACGTTATCACCCTGAGTCGAAAAGAGGGCCTTGATCTCACCTGTGTGCGGATCGGTGATCAGGATGTCGCCGCCCAACGCGTCGTGTTCCTCGATCGCAGCGGTGAGCGCGGACTGGGCAATCTCCTGCAGTTCCATATCGACCGTCAGAACGACCTCGCCACCCGCGCGAGGCTCGTCGACGGTGAGTCTCTGACCCGGAATCGGGTTGCCACGGCTATCCCGTGCGACAACCTGCGAGCCTGGCGTACCGCTGAGATGCCCCTCGTAGCGTTGCTCGACACCACCACGTCCCTGCCCGTCGATGACGACACCGACCAGCCCGCGGGCGATTTCGCCGTGGGGGTAATAGCGCTGGTACAGGGACTCGAGGTGCACACCCGGTAGCCCGATCAGAGAGTCCCGCACGGCCAGCGAATAGAGCCCGACCAGGTTCCATCCCGAGCCACGAGAAACCAGCCGGTCCGCGCGCGCGGTGCCAAGACCGAGGACGCCGACGAGCCGCTGCGTGACGGCATCAGGGTCCCTCACCTCGTTGGGTGCCACATAGACCTGGACACGCTCGCGGGTCACGGAAAGTGGCACACCGTCGACAGCCCGGACCGTCCCGCGAGGTGCAGGCAGGGTCACCGCCCCCTCGTGCTGACGGCTCGCGATTCCCTCCCATATCGAAGCCTGAGCCACCTGGATTTGACCGGCGCGCACCGTGATCCCCAGCGCGCTCAGCAGCCAGACCGTGAGGACGGCACGCCGGCGCCACGGGTGTGCGCGCATCTCGTCCCCGCGACGGCGACTCATGAGCCACCCCCGCGGCCGAGGATGACGAGGTCCTCCGCGTGTGGTGTCACCATGCCGATCGCTTCAGCCGCTCCGACAATGTTCGTCATGCTGCGACGGACCTGGATGTCGCGCTCCAATTCAATCTGTTCTGCCTGAGCGACCGAGACCTGCCGACGGAGCTCGTCGAGTGCCTGGTTGGCCTCGAAGGCGCGGCTCTGACGCCACGTCACGAACCCGAGGGACAGAAGCAGGATCACGAACGTCAGGGCCGCGCGGCCCAGCACCTGGACATCCATCACGCAGCCCTCCGCCAGGCGCGCAGTCGCGCGCTGCGAGCCCGAGGGTTCTTCTCGACTTCCTGCGCCGAGGGACGAAGCACCTTCCGGGTCAGCGTCTCCCCCAGAGGTTCACCACGGCATGTGCATACGGGGAGTTCGGGCGGGCACACGCACGCCTTACTCCACTCTCGAAACGCATTCTTCACCACTCGGTCTTCAAGCGAGTGGTAGGCGATCACCACCATTACCCCACCGACCTTCAGTACGTCGCGGATAGCGGGCAGTCCTGCCTCGAGCGATTCCAACTCTTTATTCACGGCAATACGGACAGCTTGGAAGATCCGTGCCTTTTCCTTCGCCCCAGGCGAACGACGGAGCGTCACGGCCATCGCGGCGACCAGATCGTCACTCGACGACAGGGGCTCTGTTGCCCGCCTCTTTACGATCTCACGGGCCAGCCGTCGTGCCCTCGGCTCCTCACCAAACTCTCGAAAGACGCGCGTGAGCTCCTCCTCGTCCGTCTGCGCCAGGAATGCCGCTGCGTCGCGCCCCTCAGCTTCCATCCGCATGTCGAGCTTCACGCCGCGCCGGAAGGTGAAGCCGCGCTCATCAGCGTCGAGCTGATGCGAGCTGACACCGAGGTCGAGCAAGGCGCCGTCGAGCCCACGATCCTGGATCTCGGGGTCGGACACGGCTCGATCGAAACGAGTCGACACGAAGCGGACTCGTGCACGAACCTCAGCCAGCGCGCCGCGCGCTTCCTCCAGTGCCTCCGGGTCTCGGTCCACCGCGATGACGCGACAGGTCTCACACTCCTCGAGGATCATTCTCGTATGACCACCCCCACCGGCGGTCCCGTCGAGGTAGAGGCCACTGTCCGTCACGCTCAGCAGTTCCAGGACCTCGCGCCCCATCACCGGCTCGTGATACTCGGACATACCGGTCAACCGAAGAGCTTGTGTGCGAACTGACCGAAGTCCCCAGCCTGCTCCTGAACGACCTCGCCATACGTCGCCGGATCCCACAGCTCAACGCGATCCAGGTTTCCGATGAGGAGCACGGGGCCTGATAGATCCGCGGCCACCTGAAGCGTAGACGGCACGAGAATGCGGCCCTGCTTGTCCGGGGAGACCTCCACCGCCTGTCCAATGATCATACGGACCTGATTCCAGGCCTCGGGCTCACTGCGTCGAAACTCGAGGAGCCTCTCCTGCAC
>JAKMDG010000027.1 GCA_022428035.1 Longimicrobiales bacterium | reverse complement strand
CCCCGAATGTGTCGTCTTGTTGTTCATCACTGCTGCCCCCGCTGTTCGAGCTGAACGTCCACCAGGGGCACCTGCCCCGTCGCCTCGTCGAACTGGGCGCGGGCGACCAGGAAATCATAGACGGCCTGGGCGTAGTTGAATTCACTCTGACGAAGAGCGACTTCAGCGTCTGTGAGTTCGAGCTGACTGCTCAAACCCTCGGAGTACTGAGCGCTGGCGATCTCGAAACCGCGCTGAGCCTGTCGGACTGCGAGTTCCTGGCCAATGGCGCGCAGAAAGGCCTCCTCGATCCCGTCCATGATTGTACGGACCTGGCTCTCGGCCGCCTGAGTACCCTGTCTGGAATTGGCTCGGGCTTCCCGCAGCGAGGCTCGCTTCTGATCGATTCTGGCGTCCCGGCGGAAGCCCTGAAAAATGGGGAGACGGACACGCAACCCCAGTGCTCGGGACGTCGCGCTCTGGCCGTCGCCTCGTCCGAAGAAGCTCGGCGATCCATTGTTTTGTGCACTGACGATGTAGTTGCCGAAGACCGTGATCTCCGGCAGATAAGCAGCCTGCTCGAGACGCATCTCGGTATGTCGGAGTTCCTCGGTGAGCGCGAGCTGGCGCAGATCCGAGCGTGATTCCATGGCCTGACTCAACCCGGTCTCCAGGGCAGCCTCGACTCCCTCCAGGCCATCGAGTTCGGCTCCATAGAACTGGAGAATCGCGCGATTCTCCGGAGTGTTCGCGGCGAGGTCGTTCAGGTTCATTCCGGCAAGTGAGCCCTCGACCGTGAGCGCTTCGTGGTCGGGGTAGTTCACCAGGATTGCCAGGTTGCGACGTGTCTGACGCACGGCGTTGGTCGCCCGTCGGAGGTTCGGCTCGAGGTTCGCAAGCTCGACTTCCAGTCGAAGAACCGAGTAGTCGTCGGCGAGGCCGCCCCTATTCAGAGCCCTGGTCTCCTCCAGAGCTTCGCGAACCCGCCGTACGGAATTGTCCGTCAGACGTGCCTGCTCCTGAGCCAGCAGAACCTGGTAGTAGGCGTTCCGCACCTGCGTGACGACGGACTGCTCCTGCCCGCGAACCGACTCGACCTGGAGATTCACGAAGCGCTGAGCAGCCCCAAGCGCAACAATCACACTCGGACGAAAGATTGGCTGCTCCACCGAGATCGTAGAATTCCACTGGTTGTCGGCGCCGAACTGCACCGGGAGGTAGTCGTCTTCACCGGCCGTGGGATCGAAGATCACCGCCGGCAGGAAGTTCACCGGGACGGCCAGGTTACGCTGGTACGAGGCGTTCAGGTCCACGGACGGCATGACGCTACTCCAAGCCTCAGACACCTGCTCAGTCGCCGTGTTGAACGCTTCACGCGCCGCTACGAGCTGGTTGTTGGTGTCGAGTGCGGAGCGCACCAGTGTGGTCAGCCCCACCATCTCGGTCTGCTGCCCCGACACCGTCGCGGGAACGGTGACCAGGAGCGGGCCGACTGCGAGTGTGCTCCACACAATGAGCCGCCCGAAGCGGCCAGATTTCATGTTCATCCCGTCTTCATTCCGATGTCCACCTCTTCGGGCACCATGCCCTCGAGGTCTTTAGCGAACTCCTCGGTTGCGACCCCTGCCATCAATCGGGCCCCGGAAGCCTTGAACAGCATCCGGAATTCCTCTTCGGTCACCGGCAGACAGCCTTCGTGAAAGAGCTGCACCATGCCGTGCGCGTGCGCCCACATCGTGATCGAGGCCATCTCGGGATCACCGTCCTTCAGGATGCCCGACTGCATGCATTCACGGACCCGATCGATCCAGAACTGGTGAATCGCCGACTGCATCGCTTCGATATCGCTGGGCAACACGTCCATACCGAGCTGTTCGGGAGCCATGTGCATGATCCCATACCAGCGCGGATGCTCGATCACGAAGTTCAGGTAGCCTTCGCCCGCTCCCGAGAACCGTTCGAGTGCCGTGGGTTCACCCAATGCTGCATAGAGGTAGCGGGCAAACGTACGGTGGGCCTCACGCAGAACATCGGAGAGGACTTCCTCCCGCCCGTCATAATGCCTGTAAATCGCCGGCGCCGTGATCCCGACTTCCCGCGCCAACTTGCGCATCGAAAAGCCGTCGAGACCGCCTTGCAAGTACAGGTCGCACGCGCACCCGAGGATGCGTTCTCGTTGATCCATCATGTTAACACTGTAAACACAGGGGATATTCAGATCAACGGATCCCTGACCCAGGACTGGAAACGCTGTTTAGTGCCGAATGGTGCGAAGCATGTTGGAGCGGATGGCGGACCGACCAGATTTCATCAACGGTCGCCAGATTCCTACGGAGGAGCGGGTCCGGCCGTTCGATCCGTCAGCGACCCGGAGCCGGCAGCGCGAGGGATATCCAGC
>JAKMDG010000002.1 GCA_022428035.1 Longimicrobiales bacterium | reverse complement strand
CCCGTGAACGATATCACGGCGCGTGACCTGCAGCAGATCGATGACCAATGGGCCCGCGCCAAGGGGTTCGACACCTTTTGCGCAGTAGGGACACCGGTTCCCCTGGCTGACGTCGTTCGCTCGACACTTGGCGTGATCACAAGGGTCAACGGTGAGGTCCGGCAGGAGGGGGATGCGGCCGACATGGTGTTCGATATCCCTACGATCCTCGAGTACATCACGAGCTTCATGACGCTCGAGCCCGGTGATCTCGTCGCGACCGGTACCCCGGAGGGGGTCGCACCCCTGAATGACGGGGACGTTGTGGAGATCGAGGTGATCGGCGTCGGTTCGGTGAAGAACCCCGTGGTGCAGGGCGGCTGATGCCGAAAACCAGCTCCCGCTTCGGCGCGCTCCCGCCGTTCCCGCTCGCCGAGATGAAGGCGATGCGGCGGACCATCGAAGCTGCGGGCGTCGACGTGATCGATCTGGGGGCAGGCGACGCACCTCTGGATCCACCTGACGCCGCAGTTGAGAAGCTGCATGATACAGCTGGGCTTAAGTCTCACTCCCGCTATGCGTTCCAGGCCGGACTACCGTCCTTTCGAAACGCGATCGCCGCGTTTATGCAGCGCCGGTTTGGTGTGACCGTCGACCCCGCTACCGAAGTACTACCGCTCATCGGGTCGAAGGACGGGTTAGCTCATCTCCCGTTCGCGTACATCGGGTCAGGGGACGCGGCTGTGATCCCCGACCCGGGGTATCAGTCGGATCTTGGCTCGGTGACACTCGCGGGCGGAGAGCCGTGGCTGGTGCCGCTTCGCCCGGAGAATGATTTCCTGATTCCGCTCGACGAACTGCCGACTGACGTCGTGGATCGGACCCGTATCCTGTACCTGAACTACCCGAACAATCCCACCACCGCAGTCGCGCCCGACGAGTATCTGAAAGAGGCGATTCGGTTCTGCGCGCGCCACGATGTGGTGCTGGCGCACGACAACGCCTACTCGGAGTTCGGGTTCGATGGGTACCGACCCCGCAGCATCCTGGAGTTCGACGGGGCACGGGAGGTCGCGGTGGAGTTCCACTCGCTTTCCAAGACCTTCAACATGACCGGCTGGCGCCTTGGGTGGGCCGTGGGCAATGCCGAGATGATCGCGGCGTTGACGAAGGTGAAGACGTTCATGGATACCGGGCAGTTCATGGCTGTCCAGGCCGCGGGAGCTGCTGCACTCGCGAACGCCGACGCCTGGGTACCGGGTAATATCGGCCTCTTTCAGAAGCGTCGAGACCGTGCGGCTGCCGCTTTGACGTCGGCCGGGTTCGATATCACGGTGCCCAAAGCAACCATGTACCTCTGGGTCCCCGTCCCAGGTGGTGAGCGGTCCGAGGTCTTCGCGACGCGGGCGCTCGAGCAGGAAGGTGTGATTGTTCTGCCTGGAGCGGCCCTGGGAGCAGGCGGAGAAGGGTTCTTTCGGATCGCGCTCACTGTGGATGGGGAGCGACTCGAGGAGGCAGCGCGCCGCCTGGGTCTGGTGGTGTCATGAGGGCGCCCGAATCGCGAACAGGCTGAGGAACCGGGGTTTGACCCGGGGTTAGCAAATCCATGCGAAATCGGCCCAGACACGAAGGATCCATCACGGACCGGGCCTGGCTGGACAGTCGGGGCCTTGGTTCGCCACGCGTTCGGGGTATCGCCCTGGGTGTGTCGGTGGCTGTGCATGTCGTGGGCATTCTCCTGTACATGGTGGTTTCGGCCGTGCTGCAGCCCGATGCGTTTACGCTCCCGATTGATACGGACCGTACGTCGGAGCAGGGGACGCCTCTCATTCGCCTGATCGATATCCTCCCCGATGACCTGGAGCGGCCCGAGGAACCTGATGAGCTGGCGGAAATTCGGGCTGGAGAGGCCGACGCCCGACGCCCGCTGATCGAAGGGATCCGCCTCGGCGAGATCCTCCCGCCTCCCAATAACGCGGCTGACCGGCTGCGTCCCAATCTGGTCGATGCCCGCCTGTGGGCTGCGCCGCCGCCGGAGTTCTTCGAACTGTCGATCGGTCAGCGTGAGCGACTCCTGGTATCCGAACGGATTGTGGAGTGGTACGACTCAGTAGCGATCGCGCGGGCCGCCGAGGACCGGCTAACCGACTGGACGTTTACGGACTCTAGCGGAGGCCGATGGGGTGTCGCCGACGGGAAGATCTATCTGGGTGACATTGCGCTTCCGTTGCCCCTCAACTTCGGAACGCCCGTGGGACACCGTGACATCGAGGCGCGACGGGTGTTCGAGTGGGAAGAGATCGAGCGGCAGAGCCAGCGCTACATCATCGAACAGTCGTGGAAAGAACGAGCCGCAGCGATTCGGGCCCGCCGAGACCGGGAACGGGCCGCAGCGCAGGCCGATACGACGGGCATCCGTTAGCGGGTAAGGGAGATCCCCAAGGGCGTGGGTACAGGTCAGATGATCGACCCACGCAGCTTCACGGCGCGATCTTCGGAAAGTCCTCAAGTCAAGGCCCGTCGGCGGTTCCGATGGGGGACAGGGACTGACATCTTTCGGGTTCGCCGCAGCCTCCTGCGGCGTGGCATCGATCCCGCTGACCCCAGGAAGTCGACGTGAGCAAGGAACTCGCCCCGCGTCTCGATCCACGAGCTATCGAGCCCGCGCGCTACAAGGCGTGGCAGGACGGTGGTCACTTCCACGTACCGGCGTCTGCGGTTCTGGAGGACGGGCGAGAGCCCTACGTCATTGTCATCCCTCCGCCGAACGTGACGGCGGCGCTGCACATGGGGCACGGTCTGAACAATACGGTTCAGGAC
>JAKMDG010000001.1 GCA_022428035.1 Longimicrobiales bacterium | reverse complement strand
TCCGTGAACGTCTGGCTCGAGTCCGGTGTCGGGATGACCGACCCGGGTTCGCCGGCCTACCGGGCCGAACTGGAAGCCGGCGATCGCGTCACAGCCGTGAGCGGCGAAGCGACGGCAGGCTGGTACGACTTCGTCGATCAGGTTCAGGCACGTCCCGGCGAGCGCGTCGAGTTGACCATCGATCGAGATGGGAACGAACTCGTCCGGGCCGTCACCCTCGACTCGGTCGAAGAGCCCGGGCCGGACGGTGCTACGCGAGTGATCGGTCGTGCGGGAATTCTGCCGCCGATGACGGAGATGGTGTACGAGAAGGTCTCTATGGGCCAGGCGGTTGTGACGGGTTATCGGGAGACTGTTGCTGTCACAGCCTACATTCTCGGCTTTTTGAAAGAACTCGTTACCGGTGGGGTATCGCCGCGCTCTTTGGGCAGTATCGTGACGATCGGAGAGGCCTCGGGGCAGGCGGCAGAGGCGGGACTCGATACATTCCTGAGCTTCATGGCGCTGTTCAGCGTCAACCTTGCCGTCCTGAACCTGCTCCCGATCCCGGTCCTTGATGGTGGACATCTGGTGTTCCTCGCGATCGAGGCGATCCGCGGCGGGAGGGCGCTCAGTGTGGAACAGAGGCTGAAATGGAGCAACGTCGGCTTCTTCGTCATTGTCGGGATCATGCTCTGGGCATTATCCAACGACGTGCTGAGGCTATTCGGCATCTGAGGTGATGAGGGGGCTCCATCTGCGGCCGTGCCTGCTCGTCTTCGTGGTGTGGTCTGCACCAGCGGCGGTGACCCTCTCCGGCCAGACTTCCGGCCAGAGAAGCCCGGATGACGTGGTCGTCGTCGAGTCATCAGAGGCCTACTACGAGCTGCCGGACTCGACACTCACAGACGTGATCGCCCGGCTGAATCGCACTCGGCTAGCCGGGGCTGGCGGTCAGATGTCACAAGGGCTCACGGAGTATCACATACAGCCATCATGGCAGCCGGCAGGTGCGGGCGGACGTTGTCGCGTCGCGCGGCTCGGTTTGGAGGTACAGGTTCGGATCACGTTGCCGTCGTGGCCGGCCGAGCGTTTCCGACCGGAAGCTGAGCGTGCGTCGTGGCGAACGATCGAGAACGCGATCCGCTCCCACGAATACCGCCATCGTGACCTCACCGTTGAGGCAGCAAGGGAGCTTGCACGGGAGCTGGAGGCCCTGGAAACAAGGGGGTGTCGTGCCCTGGAGCAGGTGTTCGCCGGAGCCGTTGCACTTGCTGACGCGCGCCTCCAGGAAGCCCACTCGCAGCTCGACCGAGACACCCCGGCCCGACTTTCGGTAGGCCGGAAGGAAGGACACTGGCGCTGACCTGGCTGCGGCTGGAGCTCAGGCGCGGATCGCACGGGCTCCGCTAGAGCAAGCTCAGCTGAGCGGGGCCGTTTCGGTACTGCAGTTCCTCAACGTCCAGCAGGTCCGTCGGATGATCTTGCGCGGCTACCTCGAGGTGACCGGACCACCCGGCCTTGTGCAGAGCCGCGCCCACCACGTCGAGTGCAAGATCCGCGCGGTTGCATTCGTTCGACAGGTGCGCGAGGACGACACCCGCCAGACGCGGGTGCAGGAGCTCAACCGCGAAGCGGGCGGCGGCCTGATTGGACAGGTGCCCGTGACTCGACGCGATTCGCCGCTTCACGGACACGGGGTAGTGGCTCGTGTGAAGCAGCACCTCGTCGTGATTGGCTTCGAGCACGAGCATGTCACATCCCGAGAGTGCATGCCTGATCTGCGCGGTCGGGCGCCCCAGGTCGGTCGCGACACCGAGGCGCAGTCCCGTGCATTCGTCCACGACCGCGACGCCTACCGGGTCTGCAGCGTCGTGGACCGTGAGAAATGGCTCGACTCTTACGTCACCTACATGGAAGGGCCGACCCGGATCGTATGCTCGGACTGTCTCCTTCCCACGGAGGATCCGGGTGCAGGCGGCTTGCGTTCGCTCGGTCATGTAGACGGGAGTCCCGTGACGGCGCGCGTATACGCCGACGCCACCGGTGTGGTCACCATGCTCATGCGTGACCACAATCGCATCGATCGCGTCGGCGTGAACGCCAATGGTGTGGAGACGCCGGGCAATCGCCCTGCCGCTGAAGCCAGCGTCAATCAGGATCCGCGTGTTGCCCGCCTGCACGAAGATCGAGTTGCCGGCGCTACCGCTTCCCAGGACCGAGACCTTCACGGCGTCAGAGCCCTCCGCCCATTGCGCGCGGCGACCCGCGGTCTTCCGCCACGCGACGCGCAGGACCTCGGCGACGCCCGGGGAGAGTTCCTGATCTCTTCGTGCCATGACCCGTTCAGCTGTCTCCAGGAATTTCTCGAGACGGTAATCCCGAAAGTCTCTGCCAGACCCCCAACTGAAGGGAGGCACCGCAGTCGGTGGCATGAGTCCGCCGAAGACACTGCTCCCGGCTCCGATGACCGTACCCGTGTTGAGGACCGTGCCGATACCGGTCTTCACGTGGTCGCCCAGAAAGCAGCCCACCTTCGTCAACTCCGAATCGATCTCTCCTTCTGGGGTCCAGACGCGAACCGATCCGTAGTTGTTCTTGAGGTCGGAGTTGGTCGTGAAGGCGCCCAGGTTCACCCAGCGGCCAACGAATGCGTGTCCGATGTGCCCGTCGTGCGCCTTGTTGACGTACCCGAGAAACACACTGTGAGCGACCTCACCCCGCACCAGGCAGACTGGCCCGATCGATGACGTCCCAACTGCTCCTCCAAAGATGGTGGAGCCTGCACCGATGTAGAGTGGGCCTGTGAGTCGTGCGGGTCCTTCGACCCTCACGCCGTCGTCCAGGCGAATGGGCCCGAGGCGCAGGTCGAGATGTACGCCAGGCTCGATCGAGGCCGCAGCACCGAGCGAAACGTGATGATCTCCGATTCTGTGCGCCCCCGGGGTCGCATCATCGTTCGGAAAGAAGTGGGAGACATCGCGGGTGATCCGCTCGTCATTCGCCGCAACCAGATCCCACGGGTGGCCGAGGATCATGCCATCGAGCGCGAGGCAGGGGCTCTCGTCGGGTTCTGTTTCCGGGTTTCGAAGCCGCGACGCGGAGGGCAGAGGGTCGCCATCTGCGACGATCCAGCCGGCCGGAGCTCCGTCGACGAAGATCCGCGCCGACCTCGGCGGTGGTTCGAACTCCTGCACGTCGACGACGGCCCGACTCGAGAGAAGAATACGTGTTCCTCTGCGGGCCATGTCGTCTGGTCTGATCACGGGAGCCGCGCCAGCCTCGTCAAAGCCTACGAGCGCCGTGCGGCTGACATGCCCGAGGCACTGAGTTCCGAAGACATGCTCCGCGCGCTGGCGCAGGGTGAGGCAGCCGTGGAGTAGCTCGCCTGCGGGCCGCGTGAGGCTGAGCGGCGCCCAGCGCCGGGCGCGGTGGTCGTCGAAGAGGTACAGAGCAGCGTCTGTCATCAGTCCCTCTCCAGGTGCGCGAGTAGATCCTTGAGCTCGTGGGCGCGTGCCCGCGGCAGAACCATCGTGGTATCCGCGGTCTGCACGACGACGAGGTCGTCCGCCCCCAGAACGACGACTCGTCCCGGCCCCTCCTGATACACGATGCAGCCGGTCGAGTCGACGAGGCCCGCGTCTCCGAGCGCCACATTGCCGGCAGGGTCTGGCGCACGGGTACGCGCAAGCGCCTCCCAGCTGCCTACATCGTCCCAGGTGAAGGTGGCCTTCACCACACCGACGCGGTCGCTGCGCTCCATCACGGCCCGATCGATCACACTCACAGGTACCCGCTCGAAAAAGGCCTCGTCGCCGGCTTCGCCGATCAACGGAAGCAGTGCCGCGATTTCAGGAGCGTGACGTGCGAGTTCATCGAGGAGGACAGATGACTTCCAGATGAAGATCCCCGTGTTCCAGAGATAGCCTTCGTCTACATAACGACGGGCTGTGTCCGCATCGGGCTTTTCGTGGAAGGCCTGAACACGAAACGATTCCGCGGATCCGGCCGGGTCCAACCGATCGCCGACCTCGATGTGCCCGTAGCCGGTTTCGATGCGATCGGGCGCAACCCCGATGCTCAGCAGGAGTTCATCCCGACGAGCGACCTCGACAGCGGATGCAACCGTGTCTACGAAGGCGTCGATGGGTTCGAGCAGATGGTCCGCGTGTAATGAGATCATCACCGAATCAGGGTCGATCTGCGCCAGCTTCCAGGCAGCCCAGGCCAGGACAGGTGCGGTGCCGCGAGCCTGTGGTTCGATCCAGAAACTCTTCGGTCCAAGGTCGGGCAGAACGGTCCGGAAGGGCTCGGCAAGATGTTCACCGGCGAGTATCCGGATTCTCTCGTCCGATGCCAGAGCCCGGGCACGATGTAGCGTGTCGGCGATGAGCGGCTCTTCGCTGCCTAGAGGAAGGAGCTGCTTCGGCCGACGGGGTGTGCTGGCGGGCCAGAACCGGGAACCGATACCTCCCGCAAGGACCGTGACCCACGTCCGAGGGTCAGGTATCGCCGAGGATCTCTTCGATTCGGACAATGAGCTTCTTTGGGCTGAAAGGCTTCGTGAGGAAGTCGGTAGCGCCACCTGCCAGCGCTGCCTCTCGGTCTGCGTCCTGACCCTTCTCGGTCAGGATGATGACCGGTGTGTCCGCGCGGTGCGGATTGGCGCGGATTTTAGCGAGGACTTCCAGGGCGCTGACGCCCGGCATCATGAAATCCAGAATCACCAGGTCCACCGCCTCCTGGCCGAGCTCATCGAGGCCTCGCAAGCCGTCCGAGGCCATCATGACCTCGAAACCCCTGGCGCCGAGGGTTGCCTCGAGA
>JAKMDG010000564.1 GCA_022428035.1 Longimicrobiales bacterium | reverse complement strand
CTCGAGGAGTTCGCGGCGGAGCAGGGCCTCAAGTTCATTACGGTGGCTCAGCTGGTTCGGCATCGACTGACGCGCACACGTCTGGTCGAGCGTATTGCAGAGGCGAAGATGCCGACGGAGTACGGGGACTTCGCCGTCATCGGTTTTCGAAGCGTCGTGGATGGCCGGGAGCACGTCGCCCTGGTGAAAGGGGATGTCGCTGGAGTGGATGGCGCACTGGTGCGAATGCATTCCGAGTGCTTGACCGGTGACGTCTTCGGCTCGAAGCGGTGTGACTGCGGAGAGCAACTGCATGCGGCGATGCGGCAGATCGAAGAGGAGGGCGTCGGCGCGATCGTGTATCTACGGCAGGAAGGACGGGGGATCGGGCTCGGCAACAAGCTGAAGGCCTATCACCTCCAGGACGGTGGGATGGACACGGTCGAGGCCAACGAAGAACTCGGCTTCCAGCCTGACCTTCGGGACTACGGGATCGGCGCTCAGATCCTGCTCGAATTGGGTCTTCATTCGATCCGATTGCTCACGAATAACCCGCGTAAGATCGTTGGTCTGGACGGTTATGACCTCGAGATCAAGGGCCGGGAGCCGCTTCGAGTCGAGCCGGGTGAGTTCAACCGGGACTACCTCGCAACGAAGAAGACCAAGCTGGGGCACATCCTGTGAGTACGCTCGGGTCACCGGTGGACGATCGCCGCGGGGAGGTCAACGCAGCTGGACTGCGCGTTGCGGTCATCGCAGCCCGCTTCAATGCCGAGATCACCGACAGCCTGCTGCGTGGCGCCCTCGAAGCCCTCGCCGAGCACGGTGCACTCGATGCCGACCTGACCGCCATTCGGGTTCCGGGGGCATGGGAGCTTCCGCAGACGGCTGCGCGAGCGGTCGAGGCCGGACGATTCGACGCGGTTGTCACCCTCGGGTGCGTGATCCGCGGTGAAACGCCTCACTTCGACTTCGTATGCCAGGAGACATCGCTGGGGCTGGGCGCCGTAGCGAGAGCGGCAGACATTCCGGTCGTCTTCGGTGTGCTGACCACCGACGATCTGGCGCAAGCTCAGGCCCGGGCCGGTGAAGGCAAGGACAACAAGGGCTACGAGGCCGCTATGGCTGCGCTGGAGATGATCTCTGTCGGTCGTGTACTTCGGGGTGACGCATGAGCCTTGGAGAGCCTCAACCCCAGCGCAAACTCGACCGCGCTGAGCGCATTGGTCGGAGTCGGGCACGGGCGTGGGCCCTGCAGATCCACTACAAGTGGGAGAGTCAGGACATTGGAGGTTCTCTGCGCGACGCGCTGGTAGAGACGACTGCTACGCGCCGGATCGCCCCGTCCCGCCTCCCCTATATCCGTGAGATTTTGTCACTTCTCGACGAGCACATGGACGAGATCGATCGGACGCTCCGTCGATATCTCGACAATTGGAGCTTGGACCGCCTGTCCCGGATCGACAGAGCGGTGCTGAGGATCGGCGCGATCGAACTCCTCTACCGCGATGACATTCCGCCCAAGGTGGCCATCCAGGAGGCGATCCACCTCGCTGAGTCCTATGGTGGCGACGATTCCCCGCGGTTCGTGAACGGCGTCCTGGATGCACTCTTCAAGGGTCGAGCGAACGGGGCGTGACCTCGCCCCACGAACCTGCCTGAGTCGCCATGCGAATCCTGGTCGTCAACTGGTTGGATCGTGAGAATCCTCAGGCAGGGGGGGCAGAGGAGCATCTTCACGAGACCTTCGGTCGGTTGGCGGCGAACGGGCACGACGTAACCGCGCTCGTGTCAGGTTGGCCCGGTTGCAGCCGAACAGCGGATCTGGACGGCATCGACGTCCATCGGGCGGGCGGGCGCCACACGTTTTCCGTCGCGGGTCCGTCGTACTACCGCAGAACGCTCGCTGGGCGAGGCTTCGACGTCGTGGTGGAGGACCTCAACAAGGTCCCGATGTTTGCGCCCTTCTGGGTCTCGGCTCCGGTGGTACTCCTGGCGCATCACCTCTTCGGCACAACGGCCTTTCAGGCGGCGAGTCCGCCGATCGCAGCGACCACGTGGATGCTCGAACGCACGATTCCGCTGGTGTACCGGAGGGTTCCGTGCATCGCCGTCTCGAAGAGCACGAGGGCTGACTTGGTCGGTCGCGGCCTTCGCCGAGAGCTGATTGAGGTCGTGCCCAACGGGGTGGATGTGGATGTGTACACCCCACGCCCCGAAGCCAAGACCGTCCAGCCGACGTTGCTCTTCCTCGGGCGACTCAAACAATACAAACGTGTCGATCTCGTCATCGAGGCGGTCGCGCGCCTCGCCGCGGAAGGGATCGAGGTCGAACTGAGAGTCGGAGGTGCCGGCGATCAGTCCGCGGTCCTCGAGGCGCTCGCGGTGCGCCTGAAGGTCGCTGATCGCGTCAGCTTCCTGGGGTTTGTTCCCGATGATGTGAAGCTCGAACTGCTGCAGAGTTCGTGGCTGCATGTCCTGACGTCGCCCAAGGAAGGCTGGGGGATTTCGAACATCGAAGCTGCGGCCTGCGGGATCCCGACGATCGCGAGTGACGCGCCCGGGCTGCGCGAATCGGTCGTGCATGAACGTACTGGTCTTCTGGTTCCCCACGGTGACGTCGACGCACTCGCCGACGCAATCCGGTCCTTGATTCGAGATCCCGAGCGCCGGACACGCATGTCGATGGACGCGCGCTCGTTTGCCGAGGGGTATTCTTGGGACTCGTCTGCGCGGCGTGTTGAAACCATTCTGAGCCGGGTGGTCGCCCATTCAGGGCCAGAGTAAAT
>JAKMDG010000522.1 GCA_022428035.1 Longimicrobiales bacterium | reverse complement strand
CGTTCCAGTCGTTGAATGCGTGCGCCATGAGCGTCGCGGCTTGCACGCCGTCGATCACATTCAGGTAATCGCGGCCGTACCAGAAGTCGTTGTAGTCACCGGTGACCCGGTCCCGACCCTCGGCCATCTCCGTGTCACGCACATTCTGATTGCACCAGGCACGACGCTCGGGGTCGCCCGAGTTGATGAAGTCGTACAGGACATCCACGTCCTCGCCCAGAAATCCACCGGGTGCACGCACCAGCCCGTTCGAGCGGTAGTAGTGGTAGTAGGACGTGTTGGGTGCCACAGGAATGATCGCTTCCAGGCCGTCCACACCCGTCGTCGCGGCCGCGAGCGGCAGGGTGCCGTTATACGACGTGCCGGTCATGCCGACCTTCCCGGTCGCCCAGTACGCCTCGATCTCCTCTCCCCCAACAGGCTCGGTGTAGGCCTTGGCCCGCCCGTTGAGCCAGTCGATCACTGCCTTGGGCGCCAGCGACTCGTTAAGGCCCCCGACCGTCGGGCACCCCTGGGAGAGCCCCGTTCCAGGCGACTGTGAGTGCACGACTGCGAAGCCCCGCGGCACCCATGTACCGACATGAGAATTCGAGATCGTCGGGCGGCGGCTCTGCTGAGCGATCGGTGGCATGTCACCCCGAACCGGCGGCTCCGCGCCGATCTCGTGTTCGACGTTCCAGAAGTACTCCGATGCCGTCGTGCCCACACCCGAGTAGTACGGCGACGACTCGTAGACGACCGGCACCAGAAGACCTTCCGAGTCGGTCTGAGCCTGGCGTGTGACGTCCACGTGCACCCGATCGGGCCGTCCGTCGCCATCAGAGTCGAACTCGGTCTGGACCCAGAGGTCATGACGAATCCACGCCTCCGGGTCGGCAAAGGCGTCGACGATCTGGGCCTGTCCATCCTCGAAGACAGGGCGTGCCGCCACAGACGGTGCCTGAGCAGCAACGGGCACGGCGACGAGGGCAAGCGAAGCTCCGAGAACGAATCCGGTTACGGACGACGAGCGGGTCATAGTGTGTGGACCGAAGAGGCAGAAGATCGGCGCGGCAAGCTATCGATCAGCGATTACCCTGTCATACCCGAAATCCGGCTCGAGGTCGCCGCGTCTAGATGTCGAGACCGTACTGTAGGCCTGTGAAGGTCAACCGATGATGGGGCGTCAAGCCGAGCGCTTCGATCGCGCTGCGGTGCTCCGCCGTGCCGTACCCCTTGTTTCGCTCCCAGCCATACCCGGGGTACTGGGCCGCCAACCGGTGCATGAGTCGATCTCGGACCACCTTGGCGACGATCGAGGCGCACCCGATCGAGTGGATGAGCGCGTCCCCATTCACCACCGCCTCGTGCTCTCGCTCAAGCCACTTCACCGGCAGCCCATCGACGACGACCGCGCAGTCGGCGTGAGGTAGCCGACTCAATGCGCGCCGCATCGCAACCGTCGTAGCCCGGAGGATATTCCGTTGGTCGATCTCACGAACGGACGCCGCGCCGACCCCATAGCTGAGCGCGGACGACGTAATCGCGGCGTAGAGCTCCTCGCGCGTTACCGCCGAAAGCTGCTTTGAGTCGTCGGCTCCCTCGACAGATACCCCTTCAGGGAGGATGACAGCGGCAGCCACCACTGGGCCCGCCAGGGGCCCCCGCCCAGCCTCGTCGACTCCCGCGACCAAACGACCGCGGCCCCAGAACCGCTTCTCGTACTCGAGCAGGTCCTGGGGCCGCGTCGACCTTGAATTGTCCGGCTTCAATGCCGGTTCGATCAGCGAGCGGTGCGCTTCTCCGCGATGCGGGCAGCCTTACCACGGCGGCCACGCAGATAGTAGAGCTTCGCACGGCGCACGCGACCGCGGCGCACGACCTCGACACCACTCACGGTCGGGGCATGGAGCGGGAAAATACGCTCGACGCCGATACCGCTGGAGATCTTACGGACCGTGAACGTCTCGTCGACGCCGCCACCCTTGCGACCAATGCAGACACCCTCGAACACCTGAATGCGTTCCTTGGCTCCCTCGCGCACGAGGTAGAGCACGCGAACGGTGTCGCCCGGAGAGAACTCAGGGGTTTCGTCCCGGAGCTGCTCTTTTTCGAGTTCTTTGATGATGTCGGTCATGATCGACTCCAACGACACGTTCAGAGGTGTTCCAAAACAGACTCCCAAGATAATGAGGTCTGTCATGGACGTGAACCCCGGACACGACCAATTTGCACGGTCCGCTCGCAGACTTCTGCGTCCACGATCCTTCCTGCCTCCCCGCCGTCATGATCTGGCCTTCAAACCCTGTGGATTCCCGACTTCTCACTGTCGCCGGACTGCTCCGACACTCCCGGATCACAGCACGAGTGCTGAGCCTGCTGACGGTGGCCACTCTCGCCGGCTGTGGCGCCGGAGACGACGCGTCCGGACCGATCGAGGATACGGCCGACGCGGCACTGCCGGATTCGGAGTGGACCCGAGCACAGCGACTGGAGTCTCTGCTGTCGACTCTCGCCGCCGACTCGATGGAGGGACGACGCACCGGTACAGCGGGCGCCCACCGTGCCGCCAGGTTCCTCGCAGCCGAACTGGCGCGATACGGAATCGAGGCCGCGGGGGATGACGGCAGCTACCTGCAGACGGTACCGATGGCCCGAATCACTGAGGACACGGACAACGGTGAGCGCGAGCAGTATGTGATGGAGATCGACTACGAGGAGTGGGACGCCCTGCCCCCAGCCTCGATCATGACGACGGAGTCGAACGTGATCGGTGTCATCCGGGGATCAGACCCGGAGGTTGCCAACGAGGCAATCGTCCTCGGCGCACACTTCGACCATGTGGGGATCGGTGCCGCGGTCCCGGACGAAGCAGGCGTGCCCGACTCGATCTACAACGGAGCGGACGACGATGGCTCGGGCACGGTAGCCGTACTCGAAATCGCCCGCGAACTCATGCAGGGTATCCCCCCACGCCGCACAGTCGTCGTCCTTCTCAGCACGGGTGAAGAGATGGGCCTGTTGGGGACGAGGTATTACATCGCCAACCCGGTCATTCCGATGCACCAGACCGTCGCAGACCTCCAGATCGAAATGATTGGCCGTCCGGATGACGCGGTAGGGGGCTTCGGGCGAGCGTGGCTCACCGGGTACGAGCGGACGACCATGGGCGACCAGCTGGCCGCGGCCGGTTCTCCGATTGTCCCGGATCCGCGCCTCGAGCAGAACTTCTTCTTCCGTAGCGACAATATCGCATTCGCCGTGCTCGGAATCCCGGCGCATACACTCTCGTCGTTCGGCCTGCACCCGGACTATCACCAGCCATCTGATGAAGTCGAGCTGGTCGACTTCGACCACATGGCTGCGCTGGTGGACGCGGCCGTGGATGCCGTTCGCTTCCTGGCAGACGGACCGACGCCGGACTGGAAGGAAGGCGGCCGCGAGGGCCTCGAGAACTTCTAGGCCTCGCGATCTCGGGTGAGCCGCTCGGCTTCCGACTCTCGCCATGCTTCGATTTTCGCATGGTCGCCGGATCGCAAGATCTCCGGTACCACATGGCCCCGATACTCAGAAGGTCGGGTGTAGGAGGGCGCCGATAATCGGCGACCGTCATAAAAGGAGTCGGTGGCTGCAGCATCATGATCGCCGATCGCACCAGGAAGCAGGCGAACCACTGCGTCCGTGACGGCGAGGGCGCCGATTTCCCCACCGGAAACGACAAAGTCACCGAGCGAGATCTCGTCCGTCGCCAGATGATCGGCGATCCTCTGGTCGACGTCCTTGTAGTGACCGCAGAGCAGCGTCAGTTCGGGCTCGACGCTGAAGCGGACCGCATCCTCGTGCCGGAACGGGCGTCCGCGCGCTGAGAGCAGAACGACCGGCCCCCTGGGGGCGAGATCGTCGACCGCTTCGAAGAACGGCTCAGGCTTCATGACCATGCCGGCGCCACCTCCGTACGGAAGGTCGTCGACCGTGCGATGACGGTCATGCGTGTAATCACGCAGGTCCACCAGACGGTACTCCACCAACCCGGACTCCGCCGCCCGCGCAGGAATCGAAAGGCCCAGCGGCCCTTCGAAGAAGTTCGGAAAAATCGAGATGATGTTGATTCGCATGGTCATAGATCGAGCAACCCGTTCGGGGGGTCGATCACCAGTCGTCCCTCGTCAATGTCGACCTCGACCACGATCTCCGGCCGGTACGGGATCATGAGAACGCCGCGCTCGCCACGCACCTCGAGCAGGTCAGCCGGCCCCATCTCATATACCTCGGACACGGTTCCTACTTCATCACCCTCCACCGTCTCGACCGTCATGTCCAGCAGTTGGTGGTAGAAAACTTCACCGTCGGCGAGGGGTTCCAGCTGGTCGATGGGCAGAAAGAGGTAACGGCCCTGAAGCTGTTCCGCCTGAGTCCGATCCGTGACCCCACCAAAGACGACCAGCGCCCCCTTCGGAGACATACGGACGGACTCGATCCGCAGAGGCGGCAGATCAGGATCCGGTACGTCGTCGTTTGCACCCCCCAACGACAGAACCATCCCGGGAGCAAAAGCGCTCTCGGGATGGTCTGTGAGCAAACCGCAGAGAAATTCTCCGCGCGTGCCGTGAGGCCGAGCTAGATGACCGACGACGAGGTGAGTCGGGTCCTTACGACCCATGGTGACGCGTTGCCCGAGGGTTACTCGGACTTCTCCTCATCTTCCTCACTGGCCTCGGCCTCCTCGGCCTCGGCGGCAGGTGCCTCGTC
>JAKMDG010000499.1 GCA_022428035.1 Longimicrobiales bacterium | reverse complement strand
GCCCCGACTCTTCGTCGTACTCGATGCGGATCGGACGCGGACGGGGCTCGGAGATCAGGACCTCGAAGTACCGGCCCGTGGGGTCCTCCGGATTACCTCCGGTGAAGCGCTCGATCTGTTCGGCCGTGGGGAGGGAGGCACGATCGTCATACATCCATTCGCCCACGACAGCCAGCGCCTCCGCGACCGGAGTCGCCAACGTGACACCCGGATCGACCTCGAGTGGGATCATGACGCGATCGCGACCCCAGTGCATGATGAGCTCCGCACCGTCGAGCCGGATTCGGTCCAGGTCCCACTCCAGCGACTCCTGAACGTCCGCGGTTCTTCCACGTTCGACACCCACATGAAGGACTGCTTCCTCGATGGGCGGATGGGCGCTGTGCGGGAGGGCCGTCTCGGCATGAAGCGCCAGCCTCCACGGCTCGGACTCCATCACCCGGAGCCAGACACTGTAGTGGCCCGCCGGGACCTCCGTGCCCGAGAGAACGACATCCTTCGAGAACCGAATGGTGGTCGCCATGTTCGCGCCTGGCGTCCAGACCTCACCCCAAGGGATCTGTTGTCCGAAGATCACGTCGCGCCCGCGCACAGACGGTCGAGACCATTCGATCTCGATCTCGGTACCGGAAATGATCTGCGTAAAGGTGGCGAGTTCGCTCGCGGCTTGTGCCGATCCGGGTTCCGGGAGCACCAGGAGGGCCGTAGCGATGGCGTACACCAGGCGTGGGCGGTTCATCAGCGGAATCCGAGAATGGTGCAGCAAAGAGACGCGAAAAGCTGTGAGGACCGGTCGCTTCGAGCAACGAGCGCGACGCGATGTTCCGAGTGCACGCCGTCGAAGACTGGCCGACGAGTACAGAACGAGAGCTGCACGATCATGCTTCCCGGCTCCACATCGCGTCGGATGCCCGACTCACCAGATGTCGCGGTCCCGCGAACCGGCGTTCGGCTGGCCCTGTTTTCTGGTCAGCGCTGCGGGTCACGGTCATGACCAGGAACCGCTCCGCGAGTCCCTCGACAATGCGCCTCGGTTCGTCCCGGGTCGACGCACCGGGCTCGACTTCCCAGACGGTGAACATCTCGCCGAACGCGATGTGAGGCTGGTAATCAAAGATCACGCCGCAGACATCGGGGCGCAGTTGTGCATCGATTCCCCCATCGACCTCGAGCACGCCGCGTAGCCACTGGCATTCGAACGACCGGCATGACCCCGGGCGCTCAGCATGGATCGCGCAGCCTGATTCACAAACGTGACGACAGGTGTCGTAGATGCCCTTCTCGATCTCGTGGACACCGAGCACCGTGCAGCAAGCGGAGCAGGACCCGCACTCACGAATGGACTCGGTCACGATGGGTGATTCAACGGCGCTCGAGGAGCTCGAATGTGAGAACACCACGCCGTCTCTGCCCGAACTCGTCCTCGGTGTCGACCACCACGCTATGCAGCCCTGGCCCAAGGTCGGTCGGCAGATCCAGCTCCCAGATGTGGGCCGAGGCGCGCGCGGGCGGAAACGCCTGGCCCGTGCCGGCAAGCCGCTGGTACGCTCGCTCCATGTAAGGATCGGTTCGGATCACGTATCGCATGGGCACAGGCGTGCCACCATCCAGCGTCATCTCTACCCGGTCCCGCTCACCACCGTCGAAGAGATTGACGACGACCTTTGTCCCGGCCTGGATGACGCCCCTGTTGATACTCCCGTCGAGGGGTGATTCGAGCACAGGGTCGAGCATAACGCGAAGCCGCTGACCGGCATCCGGCCCGGTGGAAAACGGAATGAACTCGGGTACGAGCGTCACACCGTCGAATTTCAGCAGATAGAACCCGTTCGGATTCCCGTCTTCCATCATCGCATCCGCGACGCCCCGAAGGTCCCTCGGACCCCGCGTCCACCCACTGCCCCTGACCTCAGCCAGGGTATGCGCGATCCACGGCTGCCCGGTCCACCCGTGGTCATGGTCGACCTCGACCTTCCAGCTATTACTCGTGTCGTGCCCAGCCAAACCGTAGACGTGTGCGAAGGAACCGAGCAGTTCCAAAAGACGGTCGAAGTTGACCGTCTGCGGTCCGCTGATGTCACGAGACGGATCGCCGTCGGACGCCTCCGAGATCAGCGGAATATGCGTCGCGATGACGATGAGCATGTCTCTGGGCACATGGGCGAGATCCTGCTCGAGCCAGCGGATCTGATCATCGGAGATGAACCCGCGATACCCGCCGGCCGCGACGCCCGCGTACTCCACGTTGTTCAGAGCAACGACGTGCGCGTTTCCGTAGTTGAACGAGTAGTAGGTGGGGCCGAAGTGCCCCTTGTAGGTCTCGTTCGCGTGATGGGCATCGGGTGACTCGAAATTCACGTCGTGATTGCCCGGTAGATTCCACTGCGGGATCCCGATGAGGCCGATCATCTCCTTGTGTCGATCGTACAGACCGAGGTTATCGAAAACGATGTCGCCTACGGTGATCGAGAACTCGGCTTCGTACGGATTACCCAGCAGCGTGTTGACGAGCTCCTCGCGGAGCATGTCCTCTCCTAAATCGGTGCGCGCCTGCGGGTCTGCGAATGCGTGCGCAGTAAATCGGGTCTCGAGCGTGTCGAGTCGATGCAGGGGGAAATCAATGCTGGTTGGTAACGGCCCTGTAGGCTCGATGACCTGCCACTGCCAATCCACCTGCACCCCATCGACCGACGCGGGCGTACCCTCGGGCTGGTAGGTGTAGTAGAAGAGCGGAAGGTTGTTGGCGTCGACGGGCACGGTGTACCCGCTCGGCTGAGAGATGAACAGGATCTGTCCTGCAGCCAGCTCGATCTCGTAGCGGCCCTCAGCGTCAGTCGGCACGGCGTCGCATCCATTACTCACCACGACACCACCGACCAACGGCTCGTCGGGGCCCCGCGTTCCGTTCTGGTCTACGTCTTCGAACACGATGCCCGTCGCCCACTCGGACGAGACTACGCCGCATTGCGCCCTCAGCCCGGGGGTGGCGAGGCAAAGGGCCAGCAAGGCGAGCGCCACCGGCCCCAGCTCCAGCTCCACGACACCGAGGCACTTCAGGGTCGGGCTGGATTGTCGGGTGGAACGGGACGCCATGAAGCCTCCTTCGAACGTGATGCTACCCTCGGGTCGCCTGGGCCCCAACGTACGAACTGCGCTGGAGGCCGGAAACGGGATGCCGAGCCGATCGGTTCGGCGTGTGTATCGGGGATCAGCCAACCCAGGCATACTGAACCCTCACGATGATTCCCCCGACCGATCAAACCCCGACGATGTCGCTCCTGCGCATACTCCTGCCCGTTGTCATGGCATCGACGCTCACCGTATGCGGGGCTCCACCGTCCTCGAACTCCCCTTCTGTCGTGGAAGCGGATAGCTCGGGGGTCTCGCTGATGACCGTCCGAGGCTCGATCGACGCTCTGCCTCGCTGGACCGTCGACTCGATTCCGACCTTCCAGGTGCGCGGCGACGAAGCTCCATTCCTCAGTGATGTAGGTGAGGTCGCCGTGGCGTCTGACGGGCGGCTGATCGTCGAGGACAATCAGGCTGCCGAGGTGTGGGTATTCGAACCCTCAACCGACCCCGTGGCACTCGGAGCCCGGGGAGACGGTCCGGGAGAATTCCGAAACGTGGTATCGATCACGGTGGGCCGGGCCGACTCGATCTTCGTATTCGACCGTCGGCAGGCACGCATGACCGTCTTCCATTCCACCGGCACACTGTCCGAGGTCATCGACCTGCCGCGTGGGGTCGAGGGCGAAGGGACGTTCCTTGTGTCTGCCTGGCCTGTCGGCGACCACGTCCTGTTACAGTCGATCCGCTTTTCCGAGCCAGCCGATCTGACCACCGGCATGCGTATCGGATCACCCGAGTCGACGCTCCGACTCGCCGATCGGGACGGACGCCCCTCTGACCAGGCCGCTCGCTTCGCTGCTGGTCTGGCATTGATGAATCAGAGGTTCGACGGCCGTTCTCCGTTCTCGGCGGATCCGTCGATCGCTGTTCGGGACACCCTCCTCGTGCACGGTCGCGGTGCGGGCTACACCCTCGAACACCGGACGCTCGATCTCCGCCTGCGTCGATCCACTCGCTGGCCCGGACGTCGTCGAGCCCTCACCCCTGCAGAGGTCGACTACGAGCGTTCGGTCGTCGAAGCACGCTTCACCTCAGCGGGCCGGGCTCAACCCGAGCGGATCGAAGCGTTGCTCGACGAGATGTTCGCACCTCAGGTCGTGCCCGACGAACTCCCCGCGCTGGGGCCGATCCACATCGACGACATCGGAAGAGTCTGGGTACAATCGTTTCGACTCAGGACTGCGGCCTGGCAGCAGGAACACGCCTGGCACGTCCTCCACCCATCCGGCCGACCACTCGCCCAACTTGTGCTCCCGCCCGAAACCCGCCTCGCAGCGGTTCACGACGACCACGTGGTGCTGGTGAGTCGGGATGCGCTCGAGGTTCAGCAGATTGGGGTGTATGCGGTGAACCGCTCCTCCGGTCGCTGAACAACATCGGCTCCGGCTCCGAGAGGGACCGGGACAAGGCCCAGCTACCCGCGGCCCCTCACGTTCCCGGGTCCGCCAGCTCCGACCAGCGCTCGAACGCCGCCTCGATCTCCTGCTCAAGCTCTTTGGCACGCCGAGCGACCCCTGCGGCAGCGGCCGCATCTGTCCGATAAGCGTCGGGGTCAGCAAGCAGCTCGTGTGCCTCGCCCAGCGCTGTCTCCAATTCCTCGATCTTGGCCGGCAGCATCGCGAGTTCGCGCTGCTCCTTGTACGCCAGCTTTCTCTTCTTGTTCGCAGTCCCAGCGCTCGATTTGGCCCGCCCTTTTGGCCTGTCCTTTGCGCCGCTCCTGCCCTGTGCGTCCACTGATTGACGCTCCGCGACGCGTTTCCAGTCGGAATAGCCGCCGACGAACTCCCGGATGCGGCCCCCACCTTCGAAGACCAGGGTGCTCGTACACAGATTGTCCAGGAAGGCTCTGTCGTGACTGACCACGAGCACCGTCCCCGCAAACTCCACCAACCTGCTCTCGAGTAATTCGAGCGTCTCTGCGTCCAGATCGTTAGTCGGCTCATCCAGGACGAGCACGTTGGCGCGGCGGGTGAACAGTCGAGCCAGGAGAAGCCGATTACGCTCGCCGCCCGAGAGGGAGCGCACCGGCTGACGCGCCCGCTCCGGAGTGAAGAGAAAGTCGGCGAGGTAGCTCATTACGTGACGGGGTTTGCCGTCCAGCTCGATGTGCTCCTGTCCTCCCGCCACGGCGTCGACCACGGTCTCCGCCTCGTCGAGCTGTGCCCGGTGCTGGTCAAAGTACTGCAC
>JAKMDG010000494.1 GCA_022428035.1 Longimicrobiales bacterium | reverse complement strand
GAGCAGTGGGCTCGCTTTTCAGGACTCGCGGCGCAGGTCGTCTCACTGCGAGGGTCAGAGGGTCCGGCGCTGGCGGTTCATGTGCTGAACAGCGCAGGTGTCTTCCGTGCTCCCGAGGTGGCCCGTTCGGTGGTGCGACCCGGAATCTTCCTGTATGGCGGAGGAGTCGGATCTGGACAGCCCCGGCCGACGCCGGTCGTGTCGGTCCATGCTCGGGTGGCTCTGGTCCGGTCCGTACCCGTCGGTACGACGCTCGGATACGGCTCCACATATACGTCCCGACGAGACGAACGCTGGGCAACCCTCTCGATCGGGTACGGCGACGGACTCCCAAGGGCCCTATCCAACCGAGGAAGTGCGATACTACTCGGTACGACCGTGCCCATCATCGGGCGGATCTCCATGGATGTGACTGTGGTAGACATCACCGACGTAGAAGCGGCACGCGAGGGAGACATCGCGACACTGGTAGGATCAGAGGGTTCGTGCGAGCGAACCCTGGACGACGTGGCCGCCGAAGCAGGTACGATCAGCTACGAAGTGCTCACCGGGCTGACGGGTCGGCTGCCGCGTGTGTGGACGGACGAAGTCGTGTGAGCACTGCTTCAATTGGAAGGAAGACCAGGTCTTTGAGCGTTCTTGGTGCATATCGCCCCGGAGTAACTGTCGCCGCAGTTGGCCTCATGGCCGCGTTTACCGCGGGCTGTGAAGAGCAGACGCCAGTTGCGCTGAGTGACGACGCGATTCCGGGCTCGCCGATCACGGTGACTGTGGAGATCCCATGGAGTGAATTTGCGTCGAACTTGGAAGTGTTCGGCGGATACGGCTCGGCGGAAGACATCGGACAGGGCGTGCTGGCAGAGGATTTCGCGGGTTCCCTGGATGCACGGACGCTCATGCGCATCGGGGCCTATCCCCGCATTGCGACCGTTCAGGACACCACGGGTGCGTCCCGCCCGGACTCGACACTGACCATCCTTGGCGGCCGGTTCGTAGCGTTCTTCGACCCGGTGGAGAGCACGAACACCACGCCGGTGACGCTCGCGCTCGGAGCAACCACCGAAGAGTGGGATCAGACCACGGCCACGTGGGATTTTGCGATCGACACGATCAATGACCAGCGGTCCTGGGCGGAGGCTGGTGGTGGAGCGGTAACTCCGTTTGCCGAGGCCACATGGGATCCGGCCACCGGTGATACGGCGGTGTTCATTCTGGACTCGGCTCAAATCGCCTCCTGGACGGACACCACGGACCTCAGTGTAGGTGCCCGGATCGCGGTTCTCGACACGGGCGAGCGCCTCGCGCTCAACCGAGCCCTGATCCGCCTCGATGCGCGCCCCAGCAGCAATCCTGATACGATCATCGAGCTTACGGCGACGACCCGAGGGTCGACGTTCATCTACAGCCCGTTCCCGCAGCCGCCGCCTGATGGCGTCCGGATCGGGGGTGCACCGTCGTGGCGTACGATCCTCGACTTGAATCTACCCGAGGTCATCGACGGGATTCCGGAATTCTGCGCCATCGTGAGCTGTCCGCACACGCTTTCACCCGGCGAGATCTCCTACGCTGCGTTGGTGCTGACGAGCCGGCTAACCGAGGCCGCGTTCCAGCCCACGGATTCGATCCGCCTGGACGTGCGCCCTGTGCTGAATCGCGCGGCCATGCCCAAGTCTCCGCTCGGTGTTTCGCTCATCGTGACTCCCTTCGGTCGGACCGTTCCCCCGGAAGCGTTCGGTTCTGCGCCAGGACTCGAGATCGAGATCCCCTTCACGGGCTATGCTCGGGACCGCCTTCGCGGCACCGATGCCAGTGGTAATCCGACACCGGAAACGCTCGCGCTCCTCTCGGTCATCGAACCCTTCTCCATCGCCTTCGCATCATTCGAGGGCCCCCTGTCACCGGCCGAGCCATATTTGCGGCTCGTGCTCACGATTGGCCCGCCCGTGGAGCTACCATGATCAGCCGCGCAACGACTGCTGCGAAGAGCACGACGGTGTCGGCGCTGATTCTCCTGGTCAGCGCCGCGCCCGTCTGGGGACAATCTCTCTTCAATGCGGCGGGTCTCGGTACGCCGGTCGAAGCGCTCGACGGTCGGGCGCGCGCCCTTGGGAGCATGGGCATTGGCCTCGGTGGCCCCTCGATCCTGCCGACGGACCCCGGTGGGCTGGCCCGTCTTGGCATCTCGACCGGGGTGATGGCGGCATCGCCGAGCTGGGTCGAATACTCGGCTTCGGGTGATCGATCAGGGAGTTTCCAGGGGAATCGTTTCCCCCTGGTTGGCATCGGTTACCCCTTCTTCGGTGGCATGGCATCCGTCCAGATCGGTTCGTTCCTCGATCAGTCGTATGGAGTCACCCGCGTCGGCCAGGCGGACCTCGGCAATGAACCGGTCCAGACTTCCGATGAGTTCTCCCAGGACGGTTCGGTTTCGAACGTGAATCTGGGGTTCGCGCGGGCGATCAATGAACGCTTTGCTGCTGGCTTGACGATTGGACGGTACGCTGGAAGCCTGGACCGCACGCTCGTGCGGACCTACGGCGAAGAAGATGAAGAAGGGAACGTCGACCAGTACATAGAGTCCGGTGTGTGGTCCTGGGGTGGCTGGTCACTCACCGCCGGTGGTTCCGCAAACTTCGACGGCCTTGAGGTAGCGGGCAGCATCCAGATCCCGTCGACGCTCAGTGCGAATGCCTCCGCTGAGACACGGGGTTCGGACCGCAGCTTCTCCCTGCCGATCCAGTACCGCCTGGGAGCTACGGCCAATTTGGGCCCGAGCGTCCTGCTTCATTCCAGCGTCGTGCTGGCGGACTGGTCGGACGCCGAGGACGAGTTGTCTGACGCGTATGCGAACAGCGGTAGTGGCTTTGGCGTTGGCCTGGAGCTGTCTCGGGCCAGGCTGCTCGGAAAGGACGCGCCGCTGCGCTTCGGCTTCCGGCGCGTGGGTCTGCCGTTCGCGTTCGAAGACGAATCAGTGACGGAACGGACGCTGTCGGGTGGCTTTGGCCTCGTGCTGAACGAGACAGCTGGCATCGTGCTCGCTCGAATGGACATGTCGATTGAACGTGGTCGTCGGAGCAGCGCCAACCTTACGGAGAACTTCTGGAGAGCCACGCTGTCGCTCCTGACCTCCGGGTTCTGATCGTCACTCCTCGTGCGCGTCCACTATCACACGTTCGGTTGTAAGGCGAACCAGTACGACACGGAGCGGATGCGCCAGGAGTCGGAGGCCCGTGGCTCCACGACTGCCGGTGGGGCGACCGATGCCGACGTCTTGGTGGTCAACACGTGCACCGTCACCAATCAGGCGGACGCCGAGGCTCGTCGTTTCATTCGCCGAGCCTTCCGGGAGCAACCGGACCTCCAGATTGTTGTCGCTGGGTGCTCCGCGGCCCTGCGAGAGGCTGACTACCGGGCGATGGATGGCGTGGTGGACGTCGTCGCCGGGCATGATCCGATGCTCGTGGCCGGCGCGATTGGTCGCCAGCGGGGTGGGGAGCTGACGCAGATCGAGCTGAGAACGTCGCTTGACCGGATCGATCATGAGCCGGTCGGGGGGGAACTACTCCGCACGCGCCGGGGGGCGGCCCGAGGCTGGCTCAAGGTCCAGGACGGTTGTGATCGAAAGTGCTCGTTCTGTGCGACGCGGCTCGCCCGCGGGGAATCGCGGTCGCGGGCTCTGCCCGAGGTCGTAGCGGAAGCGCTCCTTCTTGCCGAGCGGCACGCCGAGCTCGTGATCACCGGCATCCACATTGGACACTACGGCATCGATTTGGAGCCCACGCTCACCCTTTCCCGGCTCTGCGCCGAACTCCTCGACAAGGTGCCCGGTGTTCGATTCAGGATCGGAAGTGTCGAGGCCACTGAGATCGACGACCTCCTGATTGAACTGATGGCGACCTCTGAAGGCCGTCTCGCTCCGCATCTGCACATGCCACTTCAAAGTGGTGCCGATCCTGTTCTGCGGCTGATGCGTCGCTGGCACACCCGGGAGCAGTACCGAAGGCGAACCCTGGAGATCGCTGAGCGAGTCTCGCCGCTGGGCCTTGGGGCAGATGTCATCACCGGATTTCCCGGTGAGACAGAGGAGGACCACGCGACGACGAGGGCGCTCATTGAAGAGCTTCCGTTTACCTATCTTCACGTGTTCCCGTTCTCTCCACGCAATGATACGGTTGCGCAAACGCTGCCTTCACCGGTTCCACAACGAATCGCCGCGGACAGGGCTCGCGAACTCCGAATGCTGGCTCAGGATCGGGGGGACGGCTATCGCGCAGGGCGATCCGGTTCCGAGGCAACTGTCGTGGTCGAGGGAGATGGCGGCACGGGACTGACCGAGGATTATCTGCGCGTGCGTGTCGGAGGTGGGCACCCCGGCAAGGTGGCAGGGCGATCGTCTCTGCTGACCGGAACCCTGCGTGGTGATCCGGACGATCTGTATATTGATTCGCCCCAGGATCCTGCACTTCATTCACCATGACCACCACGCCCTTGAAACGCGCGTACGTCGAGACGTACGGCTGCCAGATGAACATCAGTGATGGTGAGCTGATGGAAGGCATCCTCGAGCGTTCCGGCTACCACATCGTCGGTAGCCCGGAGGACGCGGACGTGGTGCTCGTGAACACATGTGCGATTCGGGAGCACGCGGAAAAGCGTGTTCTCGGCCGCGTGTCCCAGTTGAACGGGCTGAAGCGTGATCGTCCCGATCTGGTGATCGGCGTGACGGGCTGTATGGCTCAGCGCATGGGCGGCACGCTGCTCGAACAGGCTCCCTATGTCGATATCGTCATGGGGCCTGACGGATATCGTGGCCTGCCCGAGACCCTGAGTCGCCTGGAGGCCAGTCGCAACGGGGATGATGAGTCGGTGTCGGGGACGATGGTCAGCGGCGCTGCATCGATCGAGGTCGTTCGTGAAAGCCCCAAGCGGGGACCGCAGCTGGCCGTACTGCAGCTGGATATGGACGAGAACTATCAAGGCCTCGAACAGCGCCGAGCGGATGGCCCGAGCGCATGGGTCCCCGTCCAACGTGGCTGCGACCATCGTTGCACCTACTGCAT
>JAKMDG010000471.1 GCA_022428035.1 Longimicrobiales bacterium | reverse complement strand
ATCCCAGGCTGGACGATCGTGATCGTATTCGTCCCGTCCGTGAAGCCCGGGGCACTCGCCGTGATCGTCACCGCGCCCGTCGCATTCTCCACCCCTTGCACCCAGTACGGCACGTTGCTCGCACCATCGACCACCGCCACGTCGATGAACGCCGTGTCTCCTGATGATGACTCGAGTGCGCTACGCCGTGTAGCTTGGGACCCCAACCCCATACGGAGCTGGACGCCCCACATGCGTCACCACTTCACCGTCGACATTGAAGAATACTTCCACCCTACTGCGCTCGCTCGATACTACCCGATAGAGCGCTGGGGCACTCTGGAGCGACGATCGCCCGACGTAATGGACCGGCTTCTCGACGTACTGAGCGAGCATGGTGTCACCGGCACCTTCTTCATCCTCGGGTGGCTCGCAGAGCAAGAGCCGGAGATGGTCCGCAGGTGTTCGGAGGCCGGGCACGAGATCGCCTCCCACGGTTACGAGCACGAGCTGGTCGGGGAACTCGGGCCTGACGGCTTTCGTGAGTCAGTCCGCCGAAGCCGCGCCATTCTACAGGACCTGACTGGCAGCGACGTGATCGGATACCGAGCTCCAAGCTTCTCCATCGTTCCGGGCCTCGAGTGGGCGTTCGATACCCTGCTCGAGGAAGGATATCGCTACGATGCAAGTCTGTTTCCGATCACCCAGCACCCGACGTACGGGTACCCGAGCTCGCCGCCGGATCCACACTGGATTGAGCGACCTGCCGGGCGAATCGCAGAGTTCCCTTCGACGACGGCACGATGGCTGGGAAAGACCCTGCCGGCCTCCGGTGGCGCCTATTTCCGGGTCCTTCCTCCGGCGCTCGTGTACCGGGGCCTGAGTCAGGCCAGCGAACGCGGGGAACCTGGCATGTTCTATATCCACCCGTGGGAGCTCGATGACTGGGTGCCGGAGCTGGACGCGCCGCGGTTACAGATGATTCGAACCTTCTACGGCCGCCGAGGCACGTGGGCACGGATGAACAAGATGTTTTCGCGGTACGCGTTTGGCCCGATCAGGGACCGGTTCGCGCAGATGGAAGGCCAGTCCTAAACCGATTCGGTCAGTCCCGTGGGTTTGTCTGCGACCCATTCGAAGACGCGGGCAGTCAGAGCCCCCATGCCCAAGCCACAGATACACGCCACGATCTCTGCCAAGCCAGGAGTGACCATCGGGGTAACCAGCACCGCCGCCCCGAGTCCGCCGAGGCCGATGCCCGCTCCCATGCTCCAGCCTCGCATACCGGTCGAGAAGAATCCAATCGGTACGAACAAGCCGACAAGCCAAAGGAAATCCAATGTGCGCCGAAACCACTCCGACGGCCCTTCGAGGTAAAATAGGAGACCCCAGCTACGGCCAGGCGTCACGCCGACGCCGCACCGTTCGAGATCCTCGACGCGAAGACATAGTTCTTCCCCACGCGTCGCCGATACCGTCACCGTGTCGCCTATCTGGACATCCGAAAATCCGCCCAGAATGCGCATATCAGGTGAGTCGAAGCGCAGCGCCCGAGCGAGCGTACGCTCGCGATAGATGAGATCCGTACGATGGGCACCCAGCAGCACGATCTCCTGTCGGTTCCGATCGTAGATGCTGAGGATCGGGGACACTGACCGAGGTGCCCCTCCGGCCACGATCGTGCCAGCGAGCTCCCAGGGCACCTCGAGTAACCGGCGGTGTGGAGGCTCAGCAGGCAGTCGGTAGGATGGAAACGGTTGATCGTTCAGGGACGCCTCGAGAACCTCGCCTCGGTACTGAGACATGGACCCGAGGTCAGGCATCCATTGTCCCCAGTAGTCAGCATCCGTCTGCCACGGGACCAGCAGAGACCCACCCACCGTCAGGGCCACCGCCACGAAGCCTGCCGCGCCGAGAACCGCTCGACCATCACCTTCAGTCACCCGAGCCTCGAAAGCTCGCCACAGAAGAGCCCCGACGAAGGCGCCCGACGAATTCCAGACGAGGTCCGACAAGCCGGCGTGTCGACCAGCCAGGAAGAGCTGAGACCCTTCGATCAGACTGGACACCCCCAAGCCGACCAGCAACCCGACCGCCGGCCTACGCCCCCGTGAGGCAACCAGAAACCCCAGCGGCACGAAGAGAAGCAGGTTGAGCACCGCGTCCGCAGAACCTCTGGTCCCACATATCAAGCACAGATCGGCAAGCCGATCGAGCCTCTGCCACCGGAAATCCAGTGGCTCAAGCGTGATCGACGTCGCGAACGCAACCCATGCCAGTGCAAGCAAGGGTCGCCAACCACGTCGAAGGAGTGACCTGATTCGCATCTCAGTCATGCGACGGAAGGGCGTCTCGATGGGGAGGAAGCAGAGAAGACTCTCGGGTCTGGCTTCAGGACCACGCTAGATTAACGCGTTCGCGACAACCGGGAGAATTGCATCGCGTGACCGAGTCTGAATCGAACCAGCCGGCGGATCGACGGGAATCAGCCCTGGACGTCGTCCCTTTCGAGGGCGATCGGCAAGAATGGGACGCCCTACTATCGCAACCGGAGTCGACGTTCTGCCACCGACACGGCTGGAAGGCCGTGTTGGAAGACGCTCTGGGGCACGAGACGTTCTGGCTGGTCGCCCGCGACTCCGAGGGGTCGGCTCACGGACTCCTTCCCATGGCGCGCGTGAGAAGTCGCCTGTTCGGTGACTACTTGGTCTCGATGCCGTTCCTCAGTTATGGCGGACCGGTCGGGAGCCCAAACGCACTACGAGCGCTCGTGGAAGCGGCGCAGCGAATGGCTGAGGAGCGAACGGTCGATCTCCTGGAACTGCGCACGAGGTACCCGGTCTCCGGGGCGACGCTAGAAGAAAATGCCAGAAAACTGACCGTCCTGAAGCAGCTGCCCACGGACCCTGAAGAACTCTGGGAGCAGGGCATCAAGGCCAAGGTTCGCAGCCAGATCCGAAGGCCAATGAAAGAAGGGATGGACGTTCGCTTCGGTCCCGACCTGCTCGATGTGTTCTACGACGTCTTCTCGACCACCATGCGTGATCTGGGCACTCCGGTCCTGCCACGTCGATTCTTCGAAGCGATCCGGACGGAATTCGGCACGGACGTGATCTTCACAGCCGTCTTCCTCGGCGATGAGCCAGTGGCTGCGGCCTGCGGCCTCGTTTGGCGCGACGAGTTCGAGATCACCTGGGCCGGATCCTCCCGAGAGCATGCAAAGAAGGCTCCCAACATGCTTCTCTACTGGGGCCTGATGGAGGAGTGCGTGCGGCGTGGCTACCCGGTGTTCAACTTCGGTCGCTGCTCACCGGATTCAGGGACGCATCGCTTCAAGCGCCAATGGGGATCCGAGGATCAGCCTCTGCCGTGGCTGCAGTGGTCACCCACGGGAGTCGTGTCGACTCCCAACCCCGACAGCCCGAAGTTCCAACTCGCGACCAATGCCTGGCGCAGGCTTCCGGTCGGCGTCACGAATGTGATCGGACCGCGCATCAGTCGCTCACTCCCCTGAAGCTCGTGCCACGCCATCTGCCGCCCGCGTACTCTCCCGTCAGTTTCGGTGCGATTGCGGCCGCGACTGTGTTCGGGCGAAAGGCAAGTCGAGCGACGCTGGAGCGTGCATTGTGCAGGCGGTTCGATGCCGAGCATGTCACGCTCACAGGTAGCGGAACGCAAGCCCTGCAGCTTGCCATCACGATGGCGACCGAGGGAGGTCACGCGGTCGCCTTACCGGCCTACTCGTGCTTCGACCTCGTGTCCGCGGTTGTTGGCGCCGGTGCCCCGGTCTGCTTCTATGACATCGACCCTCGTACGCTCACGCCCGCCTCCGACTCCCTCGAGCAGTGCCTGATACAGGGTGCGCGCGCCGTTGTAGCTGGCAATCTGTACGGCTTCCCGCTGCCCTGGGACGAGTTGAGGCGAATCGCGGCGCCCCACGGGGCTGTCCTGATCGAAGATGCTGCTCAGGGTCTCGGAAGTTCGTTGGATGGCACTGCAG
>JAKMDG010000447.1 GCA_022428035.1 Longimicrobiales bacterium | reverse complement strand
CCCGTGGGTCGCTGACACCCCTCGGGGATATGCCCCCCGAAGAGTTTCGGCGTTACGGCATGAGGCGGTCGACTGGAGTGCCGAGTTCCTGGATGGCATCGATGACCTTCCCGTTTTCCGTCGATCCGGCCTGGTGACATAGCCCGCGCGCTACCCAGCGAACCGCCGGCAGAACCGGAGTCGGTGGATGCGCTGCTCGACGATTTGCGTTCGATCATCGTGTCGGGCCCGGGTATCATCGGGGACTTGCTGGCCTCGGCGCTCAACGTCAACGCGATGGTGTGGCGAAGTGCACCTGCGGCGTACGAACTCGAAGACGTGGCGACCGATTGGCTTCGGCAGTTGCTCCGACTGCCAGACGGTTTCGAAGGCCTGATCAACGATTCGGCGTCATCGTCGACGATGTACGCATGAGCTGCAGCGAGGGAAGAGACGTGGCCCGACGCACGCGCGGGAGGGCTCTTCGGGATGCCCCCTGGGCGAGTGTATGCCCCCGAGCATGCTCACCTGTCGGTCGAGAAGTGTGTGCTCGAGCTCGGGCTTGGGCAGGCCGGCTATCGAACCATCGAGACGGATGATGCCTTTGCGATCGATCCCAAGGCCCTCTACGCCGCGATCCGGGAAGACCTCGCGGCTCGCATCGTACCGTGTGCGATCGTAGCGACCCTGGGGACAACGTCGACTGCCTCGCCCGATCCCATCGCGGATATCACCGACATTGCCCAACGCCACGGGGTCTGGCTGCATGTGGACGCGGCCTATGGTGGGCCCGTCGCGATGGTGCCGGAAGCTGCACCGTGGTTCGACGGCTAGGAGCGCGCAGACTCGATCGTGGTGCACCCGCATAAACGGCTCTTCACACCGATCGACTGCTCCGTATGGCGGTGGTCGTATTTCGGTGGACCCGCGGCGACACACCGGAGCACCAGGATCGGATCAACCACGCGATTCTGGATGCGGTGAATGCCAGCGGTCAGGCCTTCATGATTCACACGGTACTGCACGTCCGTGTTGTGCTCCGCCTCGCCATCGGCAACGTCAGGACGACCGAGGATCACGTCATGGCGACGTGGGTACTTCTGCCGAAAATTGCGGACGATTTTCGCTGAAGAAGGCCGAGTCACTGGCGTCTTTCTGTGATCGGCGTATGCTGCAGGCTGCTTTGGCCTCAGCAGAGCTTATGCAGGCTCTCCGGCTTCGCGTAACGACCACACAAGTAGAGTCATCGAGATGGCAATTCGCATCGCAATCCCGAAGGAAGTCTCCCCTGGAGAGCGGCGCGTGGCGGCAACGCCCGACACCGTGAAGAAGCTCATCAAGATGGGCTTCGATGTTTCTGTCGAGACGAGCGCAGGCACGCTCGCCAACTACCCCGATGAGGTTTTCAAGGCTGCAGGTGCCTCCATCGCGCCGGATACTGACTCGCTGTGGGAATCGGCCGATGTGCTCTGCAAGATCAACCCGCCCCAGCTCCGTAGTGACGGCAGCCACGAGGCGGACTCGCTACGCGACGGCAGTACGCTCATCTCGCTGATCTTCCCGGGCCAGAATGCAGAGCTGGTCGAGCGCCTGCAGCAGGGCTCGAAGACGGCGATCGCGCTCGACAAGATCCCGCGCATCACTCGAGCTCAGAAGATGGACGTCCTCAGCTCGATGGCGAACATCGCGGGCTACCGAGCGGTGCTCGAGGCGGCACACCTCTATGGGGGCTTCTTCAGCGGCCAGATTACCGCTGCCGGGAAGACCCGTCCGGCTCAGGTGCTCGTCATCGGAGCCGGTGTGGCGGGTCTCGCGGCGATTGGTACGGCTCGGAGTCTCGGGGCCGAGGTTCGAGCCTTTGACGTTCGACCCGCTACGAAGGAGCAGGTCGAAAGCATGGGCGCGCGATTCCTCATGCTCGACGTCCCCATGGACGAGTCCGGTGAGTCCAGCGGTGGCTACGCGAACATCATGAGCGACGAGTTCCTTCAGGCCGAGCTGGCGTGCTTTGCTGAGCAGGCGAGGGACGTCGATATCATCATCACTACCGCCCTGATCCCCGGCAGACCGGCCCCCGAGCTCATCCTGCAGGAGATGGTCGAGAGCATGAAGCCGGGGTCTGTCATCGTCGACCTCGCCGCGGAGCAGGGTGGGAACTGCACCGCCACGGTTCCTGGCGAGGTCGTCACGAGTAGCGGTGTCCACATCGTAGGCTATACGGACCTCACCAGTCGCCTGCCTACCCATGCCAGTCAATTCTTCGGCACGAATATCGTGAACCTGCTGTCGGACATGGGCGGGGCCGAGGACTTCACGGTCAACTTCGAAGATGAAGTGCTTCTCAAGTCCACCATCGTCCGCGATGGTGAGCTCACGTGGCCTCCTCCACCGGATCCCGAGAAGCCAGCCACCGCCACACCTGCGAAGCCCGTGGTGGCTGAGGCGCCCGCACCCCGGAAGAAGAGCGGGACGGGACACGGTGCGTCGTCCGAGCCACTGGCGGTCGGTCCTCGTAATATGATCGCGCTCACGCTGGCTATCGTGCTGGCGCTCATCGGCTTCACGGCCGAGAGCGCACCGGTGCCTCACTTTGTGCAGCAGGTCACGGTGTTCTTGTTGGCCTGTTTCATCGGATGGCAGGTCGTATGGAGTGTGACGCCCGCCCTGCACACACCTCTGATGAGTGTGACCAACGCGATCAGCGGGATCATCGTAGTGGGCGGTTTGCTGGGCGTCGCCGGGTCCGAGTTGAACACGGCAGCTGTCCTTGGCGCGGTTGCCATCCTGATCGCGAGCATCAACATCGCCGGTGGCTTCCTCGTCACGCAGCGAATGCTCCAGATGTTCCGAAAGGAGGGTAACTAGCCATGGAACTCCAAAGCTTCGTGGCCATTCCGAATGTGGCCTACCTCGGCGCTGCAATCCTCTTCATTCTGAGCCTGGGCGGGTTGTCCAACCAGGAGACGGCCCGTCGCGGCAACACCTACGGGCTCGTGGGCATGATCATCGCGATCGCAGCGACCATCCTGCTCCTGCTGGTGCCCGACGCGTACGGCACGGTCCGTGAGATCGGCCGGAACAACTGGGCCGTGCTGATCGCGACTGCACTCCTGGGTGGAGCGATCGGTTCCGTCATGGCCAAACGCGTCGCCATGACCGCCATGCCGCAACTGGTGGCCCTGCTGCACAGCTTCGTAGGACTCGCCGCCGTCCTCGTCGGGATCTCCACGTGGCTGACCGCTGATCTGGGAGGGCACGGCAGCGATGTCGTTCACCTCCTGGAGATCTGGCTCGGCGTAGCCATCGGTGCCATCACATTCACGGGCTCTGTAGTGGCCTGGGCCAAGCTTCGCGGGTGGCTCTTCGGCCGGCGCGTGCCCGGAGCGCCTCTTCTGCTTCCCGGCCGCCATGTACTCAACGCTGTATTGGCGCTGGCGTGCATCGGAATGGCGGTGCCCTACCTTGCCGATACCACCGCCCAGGCAGCACCGGCGATCGAGCTCAGCGGGCAGCTCGAAGCGGCTGAGGATGCCTTCGAGCGTCTCGAGACCGAGGAGACACGAGCCGAGGTCGCGCGCCTCAGCTCAGAGCTTCAGGCGATCAATCATCCCACAACCGACAGCCGGGCGTTCCTGCTCCTGCTGATCCTGACCTGCCTGACCTGTTTGCTCGGGGTCCATCTGGTGCTGGCGATCGGGGGCGCCGACATGCCGGTCGTTGTCAGCCTGCTCAACAGCTACTCGGGGTGGGCCGCGGCTGCAGCCGGCTTCATGCTCGCGAATGACCTGCTGCTGGTGACCGGGGCGCTCGTCGGATCGAGCGGTGCGATTTTGTCCTACATCATGTGCAAGGCGATGAACCGCTCGATCTGGAATGTGGTCTTCGGAGGTTTCGGGACGGACGGAGGGAGTCCATCCGCCGGTGGTGCGACCATCGAAGGCGAAGTCACGATCACGGATGTCGAGGAAGTCGCCGAGCTGGCCAGACATGCCAAGAGCGTCATGATCGTGCCCGGGTACGGGATGGCCGTCGCTCGTGCGCAGCACCTGGTGAACGAATTCTCGAGCATGCTACGGAGTAAAGGCTGCAACGTCCGCTATGCGATTCATCCGGTCGCAGGACGACTTCCCGGCCATATGAACGTCCTGTTGGCGGAAGCCGGTGTCCCGTACGACATCGTCCTCGAGATGGACGAGATCAACGACGATTGCCCGGACACGGATCTTGTCTTGATCATCGGCGCCAATGACGTGGTCAATCCGGGAGCGGAGACGGACGAGTCCAGCCCCATCTTCGGCATGCCGGTGATCCAGGTCTGGAAAGCCGAGACCACGGTGGTGCTCAAGCGGAGCCTTGGGGCAGGGTACGCGGGTGTCGGCAATCCACTCTTCTACGAAGAGAACAACAAGATGCTGCTGGGTGACGCTAAGGACTCGATGGCGCAGTTGATGGCGCTGCTGAACTGACCCCTCGACGGGCTCGAGTGGGGATGAACGGCGATGTCGTGACATAGCTGAGGATGGTGCCCGGGGGCCTGGACGGCCCGGCATGACATTCCAGCGCCCGTGCAACATGCCGAACATCCGGCATGCTTTCTCGAATCGACACATGCACCGTAACGGGGGTGGATGCGATCCCCGTGTGCGCAGAGGTGAACCTCGCCAGTGGCCTGCCCACGTTTTCGATCGTCGGGCTCGCGCACGGAGCCGTGCGTGAAGGACGAGAACGGGTCACCGCCGCGCTGGCCAACAG
>JAKMDG010000414.1 GCA_022428035.1 Longimicrobiales bacterium | reverse complement strand
CGCGTGGCCACCGGTGGCCACGCGACCGTGACCGGGATCGTGAGCGGCTCGACGGCAGCGGAGACATCCGGGCCGAGTGCTGCGGTGGCTACGATCTCGTATGTGCCGGCCTCGAGACCCTGTACGTTCCCGTCCCGAACCCGAAGGGCACTTCGCGGTGCGGCGAACCGAACAGCTATGTCCACGGCCTGTCCAGACGAGTCGAACACCTGGACCGTCAGGGGTACAGACCGACCGACGATCACCTCAATGGCAGCAGGCTCGGCGACGAGACGCAGTTGGTCGGCCTGGGCGGCAACCGCACGCGGCATCAACACCGACAGGCAGGTCAGAGCCCCGAGGAGCAATGTCCTCCCGTTCAACAGACGAATGCCGTTCACGTTTCTATACATTTATCTCACCCTCGGTGATGACCGGCTTGATCGGGCAACCTCGCCGGCCCGGGCCTTATGGAGCAAGGTGCGAGTTTCGTGCTCGCTCCGCCGCTGATCTGGAGCACATCGCATGCAGAAGCTCTTTGTTCGTCTTTCGATCGCAGTCCTGGCGATCTCCTACGTCGCCCCGGTCTCTGCGCAGCAGCGCGTGACACCGCCACAAGATTTTTTCGGGCATGAAGTAGGCGCTGATTATGTGCTCTTCAACTATGAGCGGATGCATGAGTACGTCATCCAGCTCACGAATGAATCCGATCGCATGGTGCTCGACACCCTAGGGTTTACGGAGGACGGCCGCCCCCAGTTCCAGGCGATCATCACGTCGCCGGCGAACCACGCGAACCTGGACCGTTACAGGGAGATCAGCCGTCGACTCGCCAAGTCGGAGGGAGTGAGCCGCGAAGAAGCGCGGCAGCTTGCTGAAGAAGGCAAGGCGATCATCTGGATCGATGGAGGGCTGCATGCGACCGAGGTACTCGGTGCTGCTCAGCTGACCGAGATGATCTACCGACTCAATGAGTACACGGACTCGGAAACGACTCGAGTTCTGGACGACGTCGTCATTCTGGCGACGCACGCGAACCCGGACGGCATGACGCTGGTCTCGGACTGGTACATGCGAACCGACGATCCGATGGCGCGCTCGACCTCTGGGGTCCCGGTGCTGTACAACAAGTACGCAGGTCACGACAACAACCGTGATTTCTACATGGCTGCGCTGGCTGAGACGCAAAACATGAACCGCTCGATGTACCGTGAGTGGTTCCCGCAGGTGGTGTACAACCACCACCAGACAGGCCCTCAGGGTACGGTGATGTTCGCGCCGCCGTTCCGGGATCCGCCAAACCACTACCTCGACCCGCTCATCATCACGTCGCTCGATCGGGTCGGATCGGCCATGCACCAGCGATTTGTGCTCGAGGGCAAGGGTGGTACGACCATGCGCTCCGGGGCGTCGTACTCGACCTGGTGGAACGGTGGCCTGCGGACTACGCCGTACTTCAAGAACATGATCGGCCTTCTGACGGAGACGGTCGGCCACCCAACGCCGATCGAGATTCCGTTCATTCCAGGCCGTCAGATGCCCAAGGGTGATATCCCGCTGCCCGTGGAACCGGGGCCCTGGCATTTCCGTCAGTCGGTGGAGTACTCGCAGACGGCGAACTGGGCGGTGCTGGACTACGCCTCGCGCAACGCGGACCACCTACTATTCAACATCTGGCAGATGGGGCAAAACTCCATCGAGCGCGGTAACACCGACTCGTGGACGACCCTGCCTTTCGAGATCGATGCTGCGGCCGAGGCGATGGATCGAGGCACGCGAGATGATTGGGAGCGGATTCTTCGTGATCCGGCAGATCGGGATCCGCGCGGCTTCATCATTCCGCGAGATCAGCGTGACTTCCCTACCGCGACCAAATTCGTGAACACGCTGCTCTACAACGGCGTCGATGTGCACCGCGCGTCGCGCGACTTCATGGTCGCAGGGACGAGCTACCCGGCAGGCTCCTACGTAGTGAAGGGTGATCAGGCCTTCCGACCGCACGTACTCGATATGTTCGAGAAGCAGCAGCACCCGAACGACTTCGCCTTCCCGGGTGCCCCGCCGACCGCACCGTACGACAACACGGGATGGACGCTGGCCTGGCAGATGGGCGTCGAGTACGACCGAGTGATGGAGGGCTTCGACGGTCCGTTCGAGGTTGTGTCGGACATCATTGAGGCTTCGCCCGCAGGAGTCGTGGCAAATGCGGATGGGGCTCGCGGTTACGTGGTCGACCATATCAACGACGCGTTCGTCGCGGTGAACCGTACCCTGGCCGCCGGTGACGATGCCTGGTGGTACACCGAGGAGATCACCGCGGGAGGCCAGGCTTTTCCGGTGGGAGCCTTCTATTTGGAGGCCGAACGTGACGTCATTGAGCGGCTTGCCGAGGAAAAGGGTCTGGATTTTGTGGGCGTGCGTGAGCGCCCGGCCGGTAACGCGATGCAGCTGGAGCCTGTGAAGATCGCTCTGTGGGACCAGTACGGCGGCTCCATGCCCTCTGGCTGGACCCGGATGATCCTCGAGGACTTCGAGTTCGACTTCGACGTGCTCTTCCCGCCTGACTTCGACCGAGGTGACTTGGACGAGTACGATGTACTGCTGTTCGACGACGGTGCGATTCCGGCGGTCGACGCTGGAGGCGGCAGGGGTGGCTTCTTCGGCAACCGTGGACCAGACCCGGCTACAGTGCCGGAAGAGTACCGTAGTCGCATGGGACGCATGACCGCGGAAGTGTCGATCCCTCCGATTCTCGACTTCGTTCGCGAGGGCGGGGCAGCGATTGCCATCGGTTCTTCAGCGAATCTGGCGTACCATGCTGGGTTGCCGGTACAAAATCATCTCATGGAGAACGGCCGTCCGCTGAGTCGGGAACAGTACTTCACGCCCGGATCTGTGCTGGACATGAAGGTCGAGCACGTGAGTCCGTTGACGCACGGCTTCGACGGACGCACCGATGTGTTGTTCAGCCACTCACCGACCTTCTCGCTCGCGGCGGGTGCCGAGGCCCAGGGGGTCAGTACGATTGGCTGGTACGACACGGCCAATCCGCTGAGGAGCGGCTGGGCCTGGGGTGAGCGTTATCTGGAGAACGGAGTCGGCGCACTAGAGGCGGACTACGGGCAGGGCAAGATCTTCATCTTCGGACCGAAAATCACCTTCCGTGCGCAGTCCCACGGCACCTTCGGCTTTCTGTTCAATAGCGTTTACTATGGGGGAACCGGAGATCGGCCCATGTCGTAACCGTGCGCCCCAGAACGGTATGGGACCGGAGGAGAGTAGCCTTGGTTCGCTTCGAGCGCCGACTCATATTGTCAGTAGCACCCCCCCCCCTCCCACTCGGCGATAACGTATGCGAAGGACGGCAGGTTTCTCGATCATGGAACTGCTGACTGTCCTGGCACTGGTTGGTCTTCTCGCGTCCATCGCCATTCCGCCACTTGCGCGCCTCCGGGAGGCCGCAGTTGTCGACAGCGGCCGGTCGCAGGTGACGGCTGCGTTGTCGTTGTCGCGATCGGTTGGTAGCCGGTGGGGCCGGACCGCGGTCCTCTTGATCGATACCGTTCAGGATGTCTTGACGCTGCGTGTCGACACGACGGGTCTTTTCGGGACCTCGGAGTACCTGGTAGTTCGAGAATTTTGGCTCGGAGCAGATCTTGGAGTCGATCTCGGTGCGGATCGTTCGGCGATATGCTTCAACTCACGGGGGGTAGGGACGACTGGCCCAGAGTGTCCTGAAACGGGTGCTTTGATCACACTGAAGGATAGTGAGCGGGTAGATACCATCCGCATCAACTCGGCTGGAAGGGTCTGGTGACCCGGCCCCTGGCTCAGCGAGATGCGGGCTTCACGTTGGTCGAGATCGTGATCACCATACTTTTCCTCTCCGTAATCGCCCTGTCTTTTGCGTCGAGCATGCAGTTTTCCGCACGCTTGCTGGGCCGCTCCGAGATCGAGCTTCAGGCGGCTCAGTTCCTGGAATCAGAGGCCGA
>JAKMDG010000403.1 GCA_022428035.1 Longimicrobiales bacterium | reverse complement strand
GTCGTCGATGACGACCCCGGCTCCCGTGAGACGATCGCGAGAATGGTGATCGATGCTACGATCGCGGAGCGGCCAGCCTTCGTGATCGCGAACAACAAGGCCGAGGGATCGGCCCCACTCTCCATCTACCGGCTCGCCGAGCGAGTCGCCGCCTGGAGCCCCAATGCTCCGTAATCCCCGATTCTGGCTCGCCGTCGCAGGCGGCTGGCTGCTCCTGACTGGACTCGCTCACACAGCGGCGCACGTCTGGACGTTCGTGCTCGAAAACGGCATCGGCGGGCTTCGCCAGTTCGCGATGAATGCGATGAAGCAGGCGCGGTCCCCGGATCCACTCACGCCGAGCATGTGGCGTCAGTTCCGGATGTTCAGCGTATCGTTCAGCCTCCTCCTCTTCTTCGCCGGAGCGCTCGACATGGTCTTCGCGCTCACGGACGCGCCACGCAGAGTGTTGGGGCATGTCGCGTTGCTCGGAACCGTGTTCTGGACCGTCGCATTCATCCCCTACGCCTTCGTCGATCCCGTCATTCAGTCGATCGTCGTCGCGTTCATCGCTGTACCCTTGCACGCCATCGCCTACGTCGCGTCGACGCTGACGGACGACGACTGAGACTCAACGTCGAGCCGTGCTCAGCTCCGCCAGCACGGACTGAGCAAGCGCACCGAGGTTGGTCCTCCCGCCTGTGTAGTTCCTGAGCAGCACGACACCCACCCGCGTGTCCGGATCGACCACCATGTAGGCGTTATACCCAGCGACTGAGCCGCCATGTGCAGCGAGTCGATTTCCCTGGTCGTCCATGACCAGCGAAAGGCCTAAGCCATATCCCACATGGGGGTCCTCAGGCGTCTGCATCCTGAGCATCTCTTCTCGACTCGACTCTTCGAGAATCCTCAGGCCAGGCACACCGGCTATGGCACCGAGAAAGCGCCCAAGGTCCCCGACGGTCGAGTACACGCCCCCGTTGGGGATCTTGTAGCCTCGCCCGGCATGCTCTCGGGCTGGGGCCTCTCCGTCGATGACCTCGTTCCTCGACGTATAGCCCTGCGCGAGCCGGGGCTCCAGCGCTGCACCCTGCACGACGAATGAAGATCCGGTCATGCCGAGCGGAACGAAAATCTCCTCCTCGACCATGTCGATAAACGGGCGTCCCGCCGCCCTCGAGAGAGCCAAGCCAAGCATCCCGAAACCAATATTCGAATACTGGTATCGAGCGCCAGGAATGGAGTCGTAGGCGGTCTCGGGGATCGACTGCAGAATCCGGTTCTCCCAGTCTGCAATGGGCCCCACCACCGACCCAGGCCAGTCGGGCTCACGGACCAGGCCCGCCGTATGTGAGGCGAGATGCCGGAATGTGACGTCCTGAGTCCCCGAGCGACGGGCCTGCAACTCGTCGAGTTCGGGAAGGTAGTTCGCTACAGCGTCGTCGAGTCCGATCACGCCCCGATCCACGAGGATCATCATGAGCACAGCCGTCACCGACTTGGAGATCGACCCGGTCCGGGACACCGAGGAGGGCAGCATCGGTTCGCGTGTCTCACGATCGGCGAGTCCCCAGGCATCGGCCCAGACAAGATCGCCGTCCACCATGACTCCGGCGGCGATCCCGCCGACTCCATCATCGGCCACGTCGGCCGCAATCGCCGTAGACAACTGATCGACAGCCTCGGCCCATTGGGTACGCTGAGCCTCGATCGGATTGGCCAGTGCGGCAAATACAGCGAGATACGCAAGCGCTGTGCACACGCGATGACGGATCATGACACGACCGCTCCTTCTTCTTTCCAGGCCCGGACACGGTCGAGCACCCGCTCCACGTCCGAAGCGTTGTTGTAGAGACCGAACGAGAATCGAAGGACGCCGGCACGCAGTGCGAACACCGCTCCTGCGTCCACGAGATGCCTGTGTAACAGGTTGACCTCGGGATCATCGGCCGAGTAGTGACGCCCACTCCCGAGATGACCTGAGGAGACGATGTGGGCGAGGTGCGGACCTGGCCGCCCCCCGACCACAGGCAGCCCCAGGTCCATGAGCCCGTCCGCGAGATCCACAGCCAGAGCGCGCACATGTGACTCGATGCGGTCGACGCCGACACCCTTGATCAGCTGGAGCGCAGCCCGGGTCGCGGACATGCCCAGGTAGTTGTAGTTGCCCAGATCGAAGCGGCGAGCTCCCGCTGCATACTCCAGCGGTCCTTCCGCGTAGGCGGTTTCGTGACCGTCGAGGGCGATCCCATAGCGCGCGACATGGATCGGCACGAGCCGTTCCGCCACCTCTCGACGTACGTACAGAAATCCGAAACCGTAAAGTGAGAGCAGCCCTTTCTGGGTCGCGACGGAGAGCGCATCGATACCGAGTGCGTGCACATCCGTCTCGAGTGAGCCGATCGACTGGGCTCCGTCTGCCAGCGTCCACGCCCCGGCGTCCCGGGCCGCACGCACGATCGGCCCGACGTCCGTAATGAAACCCGGTGCGAAGGAGATGGTCGGGAACGTCACGATGCGAGTCCGCTCGTCGATCGCGGCGACCATGCCCTCGATGGGCATCGCTCCGTCTACCGGCGCGACCGTCCGAACCTCTACGCCGTGCCGACGAGCGAGGTTGAACCACAGATAGATATTGTTCGGGTGCTCGAGCTCGGGGCAGACGACGACATTGTCACCTTCTCGCCACTCGAGGCTCGCCGCGAAGAGGTTCAGCCCCTCCGAGACGTTCTTCGTGATCGCGACCTCGTCGGCCTCGGCCCCGATCATCGACGCGAGCATCGCGCGTGTCTCATCCACCTGCTCGCGCAACTCGTCCTTGTTGGCTGTCCCCGATACCTGCTGGTCCAGGTAGTGTCGTACCACATCGCGAACCGTGGTCGGTATCAGGCCCTTGGCGGCGCTGTTGAGGTAGGTCCGCTCGGATGCACCCGGAAACAGTGCTCGGATTTCTTCGTTCACGATGATTCTCGTTTCGATTCAGAGCGAGCGACGAGGGACGTGCCCACAAGATCACCCATGACGTTGATGGTCGTGTTGCCCATGTCCACAAGCCGGTAGATACCGCCCACGATTGCGGCGACCTCGATCGGAAGATTGAAGGCCTGGACGTAGATGAGGGCGATCACGAAGCCACCCCCCGGAATCCCGCCTGACCCCTCGGAGAGTAACAGCCCGACGAGGACAACCGAGAGTAGCGCAGCTGGAGTGAACGACACGCCAGCTGCCTGGGCCGTAAACAGCAGGACCGCGCCGAGCATCACGGAAGTCCCGTCTTTGTTGAGTTGTGCGCCGAGCGGAAGGGTGAACGAATAGATCGAGGAGGGCAGCCCAATCCGTTCAGCCGTCTCCAGCGCAACGCTGAGCGACGCCAGACTCGACGTCGTCGCCACGGTCGTGGCCCACAGTGGGCCGGTGTCGCGCAGAAAGTTCACCGATGGCCGACCCGCTCCGAACCTCAGCAACGCCATGTATCCGACGAAGACCGTCAGCTGAGCTACGTACACACCGACGAGGAATCGGGCCATAGGGCCGAGCAGTGCCGCCCCGTACGTTCCCACGGTCACGGCCATCAACGCCCCGATCCCTACCGGCGCGGTCAGCAGAATGACGTCGACGAGGCGTCGAAAGAGCGAGGCGATGTCGTGGTAGCCTGCAGCCAGTCGAGCGCGGGGTGTGTCCGCGAGCAGGAGCGTCGCGATGCCGAGCAAGACCGCAATCACCACGATCTGCACCACGTTCCCTTCTGCGAAGGCTGCGAAGACGTTCCCGGGAATCATCCCCAGGAGTACATCGCCGATGGAAGGAACCGTACCCACCGGGCCGTCGACCTGACCGGTCAGCTGCATGCCCACGCCAGGCCGAAGGACGGCCATCGCACCCATACCGAGCAGCAACCCGATCACGTCGGTCGAGACGTAGTACGACATCGTCTTTCCGGCGAGTCGACCAAAGGTCTTCACGTCGCTGAGCGCGGTCAGCCCGGCCAGCATGTTGAAGAAGACGAGCGGGATCGCAGCAAGTACGAGCAGCCGGATGAAGAGATCACCCAGAGGCTGCAGCACATCTACAGCTTCACCCAGAACGGCGCCCAGTAGAGAGCCTACGACCATACCGATGAGGATCTGGCTCCCCAACCCGATTCTACGCATGACGCCGAAGTTGCACTCACCATGCCCGGCAGCAAGAGTAGAGCATGATTTTACAAAGAGTATGGCGCTGGTTCGCGATGGTGCTCACGGTGGGCGCGCTCACCGCCTGTGGAGGCTCAGAGGCCGAGGAATCAGCCGCCGAGCTTACCCGAGCCCAGAAAGACAGCATCGTGGCGGGCATGCCAATCCCCGGCGCGTCTGCCGTCGGTGGTGCGATGCGCGCTCGGGACGCAGCCAACGCTCGAACCGAAGCGCACGACACCATCCGGTAGACTCGTCAGGACGCGCGCATCCAGGTCGCACCCCGGCACTCGGCATCGCTCCGCCAGCGCCCGAGTCCTGCCGAAACGTCGGCATCGTAACTAAAGTGCCCACTCAATCTTCGTTCGACCTTGAACCGTCGTATATTCCATCGTGACGGTGACGAATCCGTGTCACTGTTGAGGCCGCCCCCCTTGAAACCGATCGATTTCTTGCGTCTCGACGTCAAAGACTACCTCGGCATCAGCATCGTCGCCGCTGCGATTGGCCTGCTCTTCCTTCATAAGGGGGACGTTCATTCGGATGCCACGCAGCCCACGCAAGACGGTGAGATTGTCGGCGCGGCCACGATGGAGACTGGCGGAGTGGTGGGGACAGCCTCGACTGAGCCCGACCACCCGGTGACCGTCTTCAGTAACGTCACGGTGGCCGATCGTCAGAGCCGGCAGATCGTCGAACATCAGGTCGTGATGGTTCGCGATGGACAGATTGAATGGATCGGCCCTTCAGACGAAGCGGCGATCCCCCCGGGTGCTCGGGTCGTCCAGGGCGACGGGACGCAATTCCTTCTGTCTGCAGATCCTTCCGCGAGATTGTTCGGGCATGGACTGCGGGCCGGCGACCCCGCGGATCTCGTCATGGTCTCGGAGGACCCTGACGCGACACCGGAAGTACTCGAGAAGCCCCTGTGTGTCATGCGTCAGGGCGTTGTGGTCTCCATCTCACCTTCGCTGCTGGTGGCCGACTGAGGGACGCCCGCGGAGAGCATCTACCCAGAGAAGTGCCGACGCTCCTCCTTCGGGTGACCTGAAACAACGGTGATCTCCAGCAGATCCCAGTCGCGATCAGGTGAATGATCAGACCGCATGCAACGCTCCGACCCCGGTGTCAAAATCGACCGCGTGAGAGTACACTAAAAGGCACGTGCCCCACTAGCCTCTGGACCATCCCGATGCGTCGTTTCTTCGTTGTCGCGCTCTTCTCGATCACTGCCGCCGCCTGTTCTAGCGCAGACGCCGCACTGGACGGTGCGATGGCCCAGGCAACGACGGTGGATCCAGACCTGCCCACGGTTCTCGTCTACAAATCACCCACGTGTGGCTGCTGCAACGGATGGGTCGAACACATGGAGGCGGCTGGTTTCGTCGTGGACGCCCGAAACACGACCGACCTGATGACGGTGAAGCGCGATGGCGGTGTGCCTCCGCAGCTTTCGTCGTGCCACACAGCGATCATCGACGGATACGTCGTCGAGGGGCACATCCCGGCCGAGCAGGTCAAGCGACTCCTGGCCGAGCGTCCCGACGTAGCAGGGATCGCGGTCCCCGGCATGCCAACCGGCTCCCCGGGGATGGAAGGTGCCAACGCGCAGCCGTATCAGGTGTTCTCGTTTTCTCATTCTGGTGACGCGGCCGTCTTTGCCGACGTGGATCCCCGCTAGAAGGTTCGAGCCGTGCCCGTCGTACCTGTCGTCATCGTCATCGCGTACGAAAGTGAACTCGGGCGCTTGATCCGAGATGTGCTCGTCGACGAAGGCTATGATGTCGTGCGTGTCCGCGACCCGTACGGAGCGATCGGACTGATGCGCAAGCAAAGTGTCGACCTCGTCGTCGCCGGGCTTCCGGTACAGGACGAGGAACAAGGCGATCCCCTGAATGAACTGATGACCGAGTTCCCGGATGTCGCACTCATCGCTCTGTCCAGGCCGGTGAGGATGGCACTCCCCGTCTTTGGTCGGTGGAGACGCGAGGGTCATCGCATCACCTTGAAGTTGCCGTTTCGGTTGAACGACGTCATCGCAGCGGCCAAGGATCTGGCGGGCTGACCGGAGTCGCCTGACGCTCGACGTCTCCGCAATCGAGGGGTGCGTGTCCCTGGGTCGGTCAGACCTCTTTCAGGAGCCCTACCCGCAGGGCGAAGCGCACCAGTTCACTGCGATGGCTCAGGCCGAGCTTGTCCATGATCCGTGATCGATAGGTGTCCACGGTCTTCGGGCTGATGAACAGTTTCTGACCGATCTCGCGAGAGCTGAAGCCTTCCGCAGTCAGGGCGAGGACTTCCTGCTCACGTGAGCTCAAATCATTGAGGCCCGCAGACTCGTCTCCCTCGGCGTCCTTGTATCGTCGAAGAAGCAGCGTGGCTGCTTTCGGGGGCAGGAAAACCTGACCCCGCGCGACGACCTTGATTGCCTCGAGCAGATCGGTGTCCGCACTGGTCTTGGTGAGGTACCCGCTCGCTCCGGCCTCGACCACCGGCACGAGGTATTCCTCTTCCGCGTGAACTGTGAGGACCAGTACGCTCGTCTTCAGCTGGAGCGCAGCGATTCGGCGCGTCGCCTCCAGGCCGTTCGACCCCGGCATCGACAGATCCATGATCACGATGTCGGGCTTCAACTCTCGAACCTTATCTACACCCTCGTCTCCCGAACTCGCCTCACCGACGACTTCCAGCCGATCCTCGACGTCGATCAGCGCCCTGATACCAGCACGAAACATCGCGTGGTCATCAACCAGCAAGATCTTGATGCGTTCAGCCATCCTGGATCCGTCCTCTCTCCGTCGCCCCACCGATGGGGATCACAAGTCGTATGGTGGTGCCTTCGCCGGGTGACGTCACCTTCGCCAAACGCCCGCCGAGCATCGACGCACGCTCCTGCATGCTCACCAAGCCCAATCCACCGGGCCCCTCGATGAAAAACGACGGGTCGAACCCACAGCCCCTGTCCGTAACCTCCACGATGATGGTCCCATCGGCCAGTCGCAGTGACGCACGCACCGAGTCCGCACCTGAGTGCCGGCGTGCGTTGGAGATGGCTTCCTGGATGATCCGGTAGACAGCCAACTTGGCCGTCTGGTCCAGATACGCCTCCACGTCTTCAACCTCCATGGTGACCATAAAGAGGCCCGACTCGCGCAGGGTGCGCGCGTGCGCCAGAAGCGACGGCCCGAGTCCCAACTCCTCTATTTCCGGAGGCCGCAACCCGCGTGACATGCGCCTCACCCCATCGGCGGCGTCCACGATCTCCTGCCGAACCTCCTCGAAGATGGTTGCACGCCGCGCGTCATCGGGCTGCAACGCCATCTGTCGAACCCGCAAGATCAGCGTGGCGAGCCGTTGCGCCGTATCGTCATGGAGTTCACGAGCGATGCGCTGACGCTCGTCCTCGGTCGCCCGAAGAGCTCCTTCCGAGAAATTCTGAAGGCGTCGGACCTCGCTCACGTCACGGACAGAGCATATGACCATGACGTTATCGGATCGGTGCCACGGGCTGAGACTGATCTCCACCGGGAATTCGCTTCCGTCTCGCCGGCGAGCCCTCAGATCCAGACCAGCGCCCATCGGACGATTGTGAGGCTTGGCCACGAAGCCTGCACGAAGTTCGCCATGAGCGTCTCTCAGCCGGTCCGGGAGTAGCACCTCGACCGCTTGACCTATGAGTTCCTGAGCACTCCAGCCAAACAGCTTTTCGGCCTTTGGGTTCACGGCTCGAATCGTCCCGTCTGCGGCCACGATGAGGTAGCCGTCCGGGGCCGCATCGAAGACAGCCTTGAATTCGTCTTTGCTGAGCTCGTGGCCCATGTCAGTAAAATTCCCACAAGTACTTCGGCGCTTCCCCACCCCGAGCTCCCCATGGCGCCCTACATCCGCAAGGAGCGCAAACGCTCAGAATGTAGGGGTCCGAACGCAGCCCGCGAGGGGCCGGCGCGACACTCACCTTGAAGAGCCTTGAGAGCCACCGCAGGATGCTCGAAAGCTCGAGGAGATTCAATGTACAAGCAGATTCTCGTCCCACTCGATGGATCCGCCTTTGCCGAAGCCGCCCTGCCCCTGGCACTTGAAGTGTCTCGCCGCACCGGCGCGAACGTACATCTCGCCACCGTCCTCGAACCCGTTACTTCGTTTGCCTACGAGGGATGGGAAGGAGCAGCCGTCGAGTGGAGCCAGAAGTACCTCGAAGACGTGTTGGAGCGCATTGAAGGCAAGACAGGCGGGGACGTATCTCACGCTGTGCTGAGCGGCCACACTGTCGAGATGCTCGACGGGGAGTCCCGCGAGAAGAGCGTAGACCTGGTCGTCATGGCCTCGCACGGACGGGGAGCGCTCTCCCGCATGTGGCTCGGCTCCGTAGTGGACCGCTTCATCCGTCACACGCATTTGCCAGTCATCATCGTCCGTCCGGACGAGGACGCCAGCCCGGCCGCCAGCTTCGATCAGACCTTCGGCACGCTCATGGTATGCCTGGATGGATCTGAACTTTCCGAGGAGGCCTTGCAGCACGCGACTGAGTTTGGCGAGCTCTTCGATTCGGCTTACCACCTGACGCGCGTGGTCAGCTACCCCGTAGATATCGCCTCTCCGTACCTCCCGCACACCGCGCAGCTCAATCAACAGGTGCTGGACGACGCGAAGCAGGGGGCGTCGGAGTACCTCGAAGCCCACGCGGAACACATGCGGCGCCGCGGCCTGCGGGTCACGACGTCCGTTGGTGTGGATGCGCAGGCCGGTCACGGCGTGCTGACGGAAGCCGAAGCGGTCGGGGCGGACATGGTCGCCATGGCCACCCACGGACGGACCGGATTCAGCCGTACCGTGCTCGGCAGCACCGCTGACAAAGTGGTGCGTGGCTCGCACGATCCGGTCCTGCTGCATCGGCCCAATGATGCGCGAGACGACTGACCTGACTCATCGAGCGACAGTCTGAAGAGTGTGGCCGCCGGGCCGTCGCGACCTGACCCGGGAGCGCCGGTCACACACGACGGCATCAGCGACTCGTCCATCGTCATAGGTGGGTGAGTCGCTGAAGCCGCCGAACGTCCAGATCCGGTGAGAGCCATCTCCATCATCACCGCCCCTCGCACCACGGTTGACGCGTGGACCACTTCTTCGACCGCGCGACCGCCGGTATGGTAGGGTCAGCGACGACGATGTGTCAGTGAGCCGTTCGGCCTCGTCCAACCAGTACAACCCTCAGAAACCTGAGCGTCATTGCATCGTGTCTCACCGAACCGTTCGACTGATTACCGCGCTAGCTGCCGCCCTCCTTGTCGTACCGTTGGCCGTCGACGCGCAGGTCCGCCGGGGCCGGCAGGTTGAGGAAGTACCTCGCTGGGCCCCCGTTGCAGTTGGATTGAAGGCTGGATGGGACTCGCGCGCCAACGGAGAGATCCTGGGCGGGCACGTCCGCATTCCACTCGTACGCGCTGGTGTCTTCGAACTACTCCCCAGCTTGGAAGCAGTGTTCCTGAGGGGCGCCAAGGAGTACCAGTACAATGTCGATGCCGCATGGGTACCGGGTGGTGTTCGTGGCGGCATATTTGCTGGAGGCGGAGTCGGCTGGCGAGACTCCGTCATTGGAACAGAACTCGGCAACCCGCGTCAGATGTTGTTCGGCTTCAACGCCTTCGGCGGAGGCAGGACGAACCTCGGACCCGTACAGATTGAGTTCCTCCTGCGTTGGACATTCCTGAACGACACGTCATACCAGCCGAACTCAGCGTCGCTCGGCATCAACCTGCCTTTGTGGCGCGCAGGACCTCCACGCTGACACTCCGACAGAACCCGGCGTCAACATCCCTCGGTCAGCTACCTCCACTTTCCGGCGGGTTCCGGGTCAACACGACGAAGTCGGCGAGCGGCGCGTGGTCCTCTTCTGACCACGCGTCGATATCGTTGGCCTTGGTCATGACGAGCGTCTTCACGCGCGTGCCCGGACGGTAGTCGGCGATGCGTTCGAGAATACCCGTTCCCTTTTCTACGTGGAACGAGCCGGCCATGTGGACGACGAACCCTCCCAAATGTGCGACCAGTGCCCTGGCGATCGCATGGCCCATCGCAGCGTCCCACAGGGCCTGCGAGTAGATCGCGTTCGGGTTGAGCTCAGCCCGCGGAGCCTGGGTGGCGGCTGACTCGCGGGCTGAGGCCTGCTGCATACCCAGCATCGCCTCAGTCATCAGCGCATCCCACTGCGCACGATACCTGTCGGACGGTCCCGGATACGGAAGCGGCGGCAGGTACCTAAGGGCTTGCTCGGACAGCGACTCGAGAGATTCCGGTCCCTCGTTCGTGACCCGGTTCACATAGCGTCGTGGCGCATTGGCGGCGATGACCGGCAGACCGAACGCCCGAGCATGCTCGACGAGTGGGCGATATCGCCCCTCGTAGTCATCCCAGGGGCGCGACGACCGGAGGAAATGCGACTCGGTAATCAAGCCGGCCAGATACTCGTCCACGACGTATTGTACGTCACGCTCGAACATCTCGAGTGAGAGAACCACAGTTCGGCCTGCGCCGGACCCCGATCCGATCCGGCGCACGACCTCGTTCAGCAGGACGGTCTGAAACGCGTGGCCCACCATATCGTCGTGCTCCTCACCAACGAGGAGGACCTCGGCACCAAGAGAGCCATCGACGATCGCGGATAATGTCGTGACCTGTCCGTTGCGGTCGTAGACCCGATAGTCGACGCCATCAGCGATCGAGGACGTGGCCCCGTGAGGAGCCTCCACCTGAGCGTTCACAGAGGCAGCCGCGACGAACACCAATGTGACGAAGAGGCCGATTGATCGAGTCATCAGAGGCTGGTGCACGCAGCGGAATGAGGGCGACATGAGCGTGGGGTACGAGCGCGGGTCGCTACTGACACAAACACGACCGTGACCCGGGCAAGCTAGGTCGCGCGTACACCAAGGTCGACGCTCCCGCGCCAACCAGCGTACTTTCGCCTCCACGTTTTCTGCTTCAGAAGAGGCTCCAGTGATCTGGATCTATGTACTCGCGGGATTTCTGCTGCTCGTCTCGATCTACGACCTGACGCAGAAGAAGCATGCCATCCTCCGTAATTTTCCGATCATTGGGCATTTCCGGTACATGCTCGAGACCGTCGGTCCCGAGCTGAGACAGTACATCGTGACCTCGGACAACGAGGAGCTACCCTTTTCGCGTGATCAGAGAACCTGGGTCTACGCCTCGGCCAAGAAGCAGAACAACTACACTGGATTTGGGACCGACAATGATCAGGAGCGCTCGCCCAATTACCTGATCATCAAGCACGACACACTTGGCCGTGCCGACGATCGTCACCACGACGACACCTTCTCACTTCCGTGCGCCAAGGTACTGGGCGGCCACCGTGGTCGTCGGCACGCGTTCCGTCCCGCCTCCGTTGTGAACATCAGTGGGATGAGCTTCGGCTCGCTGTCCTCAGCAGCGGTCGAGGCGCTCAACCGAGGATCTGCGACTGCAGGCTGCCTTCACAACACCGGCGAAGGAGGGATCTCGCCGCACCACCTTCACGGAGGCGACCTCATCTGGCAGCTGGGCACCGGCTACTTTGGTGCTCGGGCACCGGACGGCACGTTCGATCGTGAGGAATGCATCAGACAGGTCGAAGTACACCCTGTCCGAGCGATCGAGATCAAGCTGAGTCAGGGTGCCAAACCCGGTCTCGGTGGCGTGCTGCCCGGTGAGAAGGTCACAGCCGAGATCTCGAAAATTCGTGGCGTACCCATGGGTGAGACCGTGATCAGTCCCGCCGGACACAGGGCCTTCTCCTCCGTCGATGAGATGCTCGACTTTGTGGAGGATCTGGCGGACGCGACCGGGCTTCCAGTCGGGATCAAGTCCGCGATCGGGCTTCTCGGGTTCTGGAAGGACCTGGCCGATCTGATGGCTTCGGAGGACCGGGGCGTCGACTACATCGCTATCGACGGCGGAGAGGGGGGCACCGGCGCAGCGCCATTCGCGTTCTCTGACCACGTCGCGCTGCCGTTCAAGGTGGGCTTCAGTCGCGCCTACGCCGTCTTCGCCGAGCGGGACGTGCACCAGGACGTCGTGTGGGTGGGGGCCGGCAAGTTGGGCTTCCCGGAGACGGCGCTGATGTCCTTCTGCCTGGGAGCGGATCTGGTCGCAGTCGGTCGTGAAGCGATGCTGGCCATCGGGTGCATTCAGGCTCAGCGCTGCCACACAGGTCACTGCCCGACCGGCGTAGCCACGCAAAACCCCTGGCTGGTCCGCGGCCTGGACGCGACGAGTAAAGCCGACCGCCTGGCGAACTACATCATCACACTCAGGAAGGAGTTGACCCGCCTGAGTCACGCGTGTGGCGTGGAGCACCCGGGACTCCTTACAGCCAAGCACATGGAGGTGCTGGATGGCCACTACGGTAGCCGTCCCCTGCTTGATGTCTTCGGATATGAGGACGGTTGGGAACTACCATCGGAGACCGACGCTGCAGCTGTGCTGCAGGCCATGCGGAGCGCGTGACGGGAGGCGAGAGCGTCGTGGCAGGCCTGATGATCAGCCTGCTGGTCGTCGTCATGATCGGCGTGCCCTGGCTGCTCGCTGACGGACCTGTCTCAGGCACACGCCCCAACCGCGAGGCTCAACTCTGGTTCGCACTGGGCCTGGTCCAGATGGCGATCTGGTCAACACTGGGTCCGGCTCAGGTGCTTGCCACTGCGCTGCGCACTCGAGGGCTTCTGGGCCCCGTGTCTACGACAGGGCTCGTGCTGGCCGGAGTCGCTGGCGTCCTCCTCTGGACCCGACGCAGACCGGAACTACTCGAGATCGTCGCCGCGGTTACGATCTTGGCGGCATACCTGATGGTGCTCGTCCGCACGGGGCTGTCCCCCGAAGAGCGGACACACCTGTTCGAGTACGGCCTGGTCGCGTTGCTCGCGTACGAGGCACTGACCGAGCGACTCCGAGCTGGCCGCCGAACTCCTCGGCCGTGGGCGCTCGCCCTGCTCCTGGCCGTCGCACTCGGGATCCTCGACGAAGCGCTGCAGATGCTGGTACCCAACCGAGCCTTCGACCCGCGCGACATACTCTTCAACTCGATTGCCGCAACGATGGCCCTGACGTCGGTCTCCGTCATGGGGACTGCCAGACGCCTCGTGCGCGACCGCCGCCTCAGTCGATGAAAATGGTCTCCTGGGCGGAGACGAATAGCACGTCGCGTAGCTCCGGGAACCGAAGGAAGATGTCGCCGCGCCTCTGACTCAGTCGATGATCCGAAAATCCTACCATCACCAGGTCCGCACCGGACGAACGAGCCTCAACGAGACGTTCGAAGTCGATCGAGTCGTCGGTCGGGATCACAAGCACATTCTTCTCGCTGATCAACAGGCGCCCTTCCGAGATCATCTGATGGATCTCTTCGCGGCGCTCCTTGACTTCGCTGCGCGGATACGCAGCGAACAAGCTGACCTCTGCCCCCTCCCAGTCCTTGTGACCGAGCAGAATGTAGGAGAGCAGGATCATCAGATTCGCGTTTCGAGCGTCGTGCCACGTAAGCCAGACATGGATGCTCTTCCGGGTACCGAAGAAGTTGTCGCCGTGCCGCAGCACGAGGCGGTCCATATGCGGCACCCCCGCCATAAGCATCCCATCTACGACCTCATCGAGCACCTCCGGGGCGTCGTGTCGGCCGAACTCGAGGAGGAGCGCGTTGTTCTCCATGCCCGAGATACCTGGCATCTGGAGTCCTTGTCCGAGCGCCGACGTCATCGACGGACTGATCACGGCATCCATGTAAATGGCACCTTTTCGCTCGTGCATCTCATGGATCAACCGATCACGGACCTCCTGACTCGCCTCGTAATTTTCCTTGTCGAGCCGTCCCTCGATGTGGTGAAAATACGTCCCGAATCCATACCGGTGGCAGAGCCATTCCAAGAACTGGAGTGGCGCAGACCGATCGAAGGTCCGTGCGGAGATCGAGATGACACTGGGGCGCCAATCGTCGGGCGGCATCTTTTGCAGGCGGATCTGCATGTGCCGGGTCAACTGAGTCATCACACCCTGAAAGATCTGCGCAAGGTCATCGTGGCCTCGACGTCCGCGGCGGATGACCCCGTACAGCAGAGCCATGAGCGCGATCGCACCCGTAGCGAAAAGCAGATCCATCTGCAGCATGAGCACGAGGCACATCACCGCTCCGACCAGACTCACATACCACTTCGAACGGAAACTGGGTCGGTACGATGGCCGCGCGGCGAAGTGCTCCAGGAAGGAGATCGCACACAGTGCTCCATAGGTCACCATGAAGAACATCGACACGATCCGTGCGACGATGTCTACGTTGCCCAGTAAGACAAACACGACGGCGATCGCCGACGTCACCAGTGTTGCATTCCGGGGCTCGTTCGCCTTCCCGGTTCCCTCGGCTACGAACGCGTTCATCCGGGGCCGCGGAATGACCGCGTCACCACCGAGCGCCTGCAGCGGGCGCGGGGCCACCAGAATCGAACCGATTGCCGAAGAGATCGTAGCGCACGCCAGACCGATCGGAATGATCGGACCCCAGACCGCGATCTCACTCATGATGAGGTAGTTGGCCGCGAGCTCATTGGACGTCACCGAAGACGCGAGCTTGAGCACGACCAGGACGTAGACGAACATCCCGCTTACCGTCGCCATCATGATCCCCAGAGGGATGGACTTTCGTGGTTCGGCAAGATCACCCGAGAGCCCTACGCCAGCCGTCATTCCGGTGAACGCAGGGAAGACAATAGCGAAGACGAGCATGAACGAGTCCGGATCGCTCAGGTCCGTGAGAACCCCAATGGAGTCCGGGCGGATCGCCTCCGGACTCGACCCGGCAAAGAACATGGCAAGTGAGAGCCCGAGCACACCGGCCACGACCCAGAGCGCTTTGACGCCGAGATCGGCACCCTTTCTCAACACGATGCCCACGAGCAACAGCGTCGCCGGCAACGAGACATATCTAGGATCGAACGGGGTTCCGAATGTTTCCTCGAACAACCCGGCGAGGGGCTGGAACGACTCAGCGAACGCGATCATGTAGAAGGCGACGGAGATCGCTTGCGACATGTAGAGGCTGATACCAATGGCTCCACCGATGGTGATGCCAAACGAACGCGAGATGATGAAGTACTCACCGCCACCCTCCACGCGACGGTTCGTCGCGATCTCGGCGATGGCGAGCGCAGTCGGAATCGTGACCAGGTGGCCGAGCAGGATGATCAGGATTGCGCCGACGAGTCCCGTGTGGCCGACAGCGTACCCGAAGCGCAGAAACATGACCGCGCCAAGAATCGTGCTGACACTGGCGAGAAATACCGGCGCCGTGCCGAACCCGTGACCCTGCGTCGCCTCGGCGGGGTTGCTGCTGGCTGACATTTCAGGGGTCATAGAGCTCTTCCTGACGCCCACCAGTCACCTGGATCGACCCGTCCACCGGGCGCGAACCGATCAGCCAGCCAGAGAGCCAGCCGGCGAAGCCGTGTACCAGCCAGCCAACGCCAGGCACGCGCGATGGGCTTCGAGAAGTCCCGATTGTACGGACAGACCCGAACGCAGATCGAGCAATCGGAGTTCTGATTGGACCAGAATCGGAAGCACGGCTCCGCATCGACGGTCCACTTCTTGACCCCGACGATATTCGAGCGGTTGTAGACCTCGTCGGTCGGTGGGCCCGTCGGAATCGCATTCACGGGACATGCGTCCGAGCAGCGCCGGCAGATCTTGCAGAACTCATTCACACCGAACGCTTTCGGCCTGTCGGGCTCGAGCGGCAAGTCAGTAAAGATCTTCCCGATCCTCACGCGCGGACCGAACTCTTCGGTGATCAGCAGGCCATGCCGACCGTACTCACCCAGTCCGGCTTGCAGCGCCAGAGGAATCGCCAGGGCCGTATCATTCATCGTCGCGACCGCGCGGTACCCGAGATTCCGCACGTACTGTGCGAGGCCAAGCAGCACGAGAGTGTCGTGCGAATATCCGACACCTGTGGCGGTCCCGCTGAGCGCGGAGGGCACAGTCTCGATGAGTTCCCGATCCATCTGCTGCGCGATCACGATCACGTTCGGCAGGTCAGTCGGAAGTTCCTGAGGCTTCGCTGTCTCTCCGAGCCGTGAATACGCGTGCGAGTACACCCAGCGCTCGTCATACTCGGTGATCCCGACAAGGTCGGCACCGAAGACCCGTCCCACGTGCTTGATCTCCCGACTCATCTCGCCGGGAGAATCGACCGGGACACGTTCCTCCGGACCCTCCCGGTGGACAGTAAAGGGATCGAGGAAGCCCTCGCGCCGGTTCTCGTCTTCCTTCAACTCGGCAAAGATGTCCGGCAGATGCCACGAGGCGTTTCGCAGGGCGTAGTCCTTCTGTCGAAACCCCTGCGCCTTCTTCCACTTCTTCAGCGGGGTCCGATACGTCTCAAAGAATCGGTCGGTACGGTCGGACCGTACCTCCGGGTCCCAGAAGGCTCTCGAGTAGATGTCGTTCTTCTGACTGAACCGCTCGAAGTGCCCCAGGACCTCAAAGCCTGCGGCTGGGCGCCGAGCGTCACTCGATCCGTCGGCGCTCATAACTCACCCTCCCAAATCATGCGCAGATACCGTTCGGGTGCCTGCAGGAAGTCTCTCATGAGCGTTACGGACGGCAGCTCATCATACGTCACTGGCGCGACCTTGCCCTCGTCGAATGAGTAGATCCGCGAGTCGGGAATCGCCATCAAAATCGGCGAGTGAGTGGCGATCACGAACTGACTGCCTCGCTCGACGGCTTGCCGGATCATGGCGACGAAGCCGAGCTGGCTTTGCGGCGACAGTGCGGCCTCGGGCTCGTCCAGCAGAAAAAGTCCGTTCGGGGCCAGCCGCTGCTGGAACAGATGGAGAAACGCCTCGCCGAGCGAACGTGCGTCAGGGTCCCGTCCGTAACGGTTCTCGATCTCACCGATGGAGGCGCGGTGCGGCCCCCTGGCGAGGCGTCGCGCGTATTCGGACGATTGCGCGAGCTCCGTGTCGATGCGTTCGATCTCGGCTTCATGCTCTGCGCGTTGCGCGACAAGTCCCTTCTGAAAGCCAAAAAAATCCTCAGCTCTGAGGAAGAAGCCGCGATGACTACGTGTGCGCCACGTGAGCTGAAGTCGGCGTGCAAGCCGGCGCTGAGGCCCGAGTGTCGGGTCCGTTGCAGGGCGCGCCGAACCCACCGCGGGCAGCTCGCAGGTAATGGCCAGTGCCTCCAGCAAGGTGGACTTCCCGGTCCCGTTCTCACCAACCAGGATACTGACGGGGGCATCCAGGTCGAGCTCCCGAAGGGAAGACAGGGCTGGAACGGAGAACGGAAACCCGCCCTCCACGCCGGCCGAGTACGACACGGTGGTCAACTGCGCTGGCGCCGTGCCCGGCTCCCGATGCGCGATCTTCAGTGGGTCCTCCGTGGATGGTCGTGGCGTGCGAACTCAACGTATCCGGCGAGCGAGCCGAACACAGCAACTCTGCCCGGCGTTCGGTGAACCCCGGAGTACCGTCGGCCTCCGGAGTCATGGGTCATGACGGGGTTTCCCAACCTCGCTACGCAACCACGATTTGACACTACCGCCCCCTTCTCCGACGTTCGCCTCATAGTCGCCTCCCGTCAGGAGAATCTCGATGCTACGTCGGACATCCCTACCGCTCGTTACTGTTCTGTCTGTCCTTACGGGCGCCCAGGTCGTCGGCGCACAGGACCTCGAACGACCCGAAGGATGGATGACCCGCTTCGACGACCCGAGTGCCTCTGAAGCGGACCTCGAAATGTTCGTCGGGATGCCCCCCGGATGGCATGTTACGTCAGGGCCAGCAGGGATCTTCTATCATCCGGACAACGCCGCCTCAGGCGACTTTCGGCTGGAGATGGAGGTCTTCCTCTTCGATCCGGGTCAGCGGCGGGAAGCATTCGGAGTCTTCCTCGGCGGCCGTGATCTCGAGGGTCCGAATCAGGAGTACACCTACTTCCTGCTACGGAACGGCGGACAGTACATCAT
>JAKMDG010000393.1 GCA_022428035.1 Longimicrobiales bacterium | reverse complement strand
CCTCTCGCCTCCCCCCTGGGCAGGACCGCGGCGGCGACGCCCGCGGCGCCGCCGACGATTTCGACCGCGATTGCGGTCTTTGCCGTCCCGGCTCTTACCCTTGTTCGGGCTGCGGTCTCCGGACTGTGAGCCGGAGCTTCCGCCGCCGCTGGACGACTCGGAGGAAGGAGCATCGGAGGTCTTTGCGTCGACCTTCGGCGCTTTATTCTGATCTGCTTCTGGCGATTCGGGCACGTCTTTACCCAAGTTGACGGACGCAGAAGGGGAGCAACGGGGCTCACCTTCGAACGTCGGGAGGTGAATCCAGGAACCAGCTTTCGCTGTTCTTGGGTGGCGTCCTCTTCAGCGAGCCGATGGGCCACGCCGGCGCCGGCGCTACACATGCGTCGGCCGGGACGCTCAAAATGTTTAACGAAACCCGCGGCGGAGCAAGGTCGCCGTTCACGATGCCTAAAATGAACCACTCACGCCGGAGCTTTCTCCGGGTCCTCGGAGCCGCCGGCGCTGGAGCGCCGATCCTAGCTCGGGCGGAGCGTCTGGAGGCCGCATTGCCCCCACGCCCGGACCACCTCGGGTTCGAGGCGGCGAGTCCTGCCTCCGTTCGCCGGCTACGGGATTCCTACTTCCTGTCGCCGGACCTGATCTACCTCAATCATGCTTCGATCGGGACGGTGCCGCGCCCTGTACATGAGGCTCACGCCGGGTACCTGGAGCTCTGTGAGACGCATCCTTCGCTGTACGTATGGGGCGGTGTGTGGCGGGAGGTCACCGAAGACACCCGGGCGGCAGCGGCACGTCTCCTGAACTGCCGGTCCGACGACCTCGCGATCACACACAACACCACAGAGGGTTTCAGTATCCTCGCTCAAGGACTCGACCTCGACTCGGGCGACGAGGTGCTCTTCTCGTCACTGAATCATGCCGGGGCTGCCGTCGCGTGGGATGAACTCGCGCCACGACGAGGCTTCACCGTTCGCCGCTTCGACTTCCCCCTCGAACGCGCCCCCGACCTCACGGTCGACGAGGTCGTCGCGCTCCATGTGGACGCGATTCGACCAGAAACCCGAGTGCTCATCATTCCCCATATCGACAACATGATCGGGATGACCCACCCCATTCGCGAGATTGCGTTGGCGGCCAGGGATCGTGGTGTTGAGTTCGTCTTCGTGGACGGGGCACAGTCCGCAGGCATGATCTCGGTCGACCTCAGTGTTGCCGGGGTTGATGCCTACGCAATGAGTGGGCACAAATGGCTCCAATCACCCAAGGGACTCGGACTCTTCTGGGCGTCCGAGCGTCTCCAGGCCGTGGTCCCACGAATGTGGTTCAAGACTGGCGGAGATCGTGTCGACATGACCGCCCGCAAGTACGAAGACTACTCGACGCGCGCATGGCCTGCGGTCGTGGCGTTTGGGGATGCCCTCGCCTTTCAGGCCAGTATAGGAGCCCAGGAGAAGGAGCGTCGGTACCGGGCGCTCTGGACGCTGGTGCATGGCCGAACGACCGCGGATGCCCGGCTCCACTGGGGCTCTCCCGTGGATCCAGCGCTTCGGTCCGTGATCATGGCTGTGGGCGTGCGGGGTCGAACCGCCCCAGAGCTCGGCCCGATGCTGCTCGAGCGGCATGGAGCGGTGCTGCGAGCCTTCGGAGGCCGTCTGAATACGCTGAGGATCTCGCCTAACCAGATGACGGAGGATCAAGAGCTGGAACGTTTTCTCGACGTACTTACGTCCAACTCCTCGTGACCCAGGGCCGCGAGGGGGTGGGGTTCAGCCTGAAGCGGGATGCCCGGCCGAGTGTCCTCGTGGCGCAACGCTTGTCACCCGTAACGGACATCACCCTTGATCACAATTCGGGCTAAGTGATCAGACGCAAGCCGTTGTATTGCATGCTATTGCGCCACTCAAGCATGTGCGGCACGCCTTGTGCACCCGAGAGAGGTCAGATCCACACGAAGGAGGACTCCGTGCGCAGTCCAGTATATTCGGCTCTGATTCTGACAGCCCTGCTTTCGATTGGGGCGACAAGCACCCAGGCTCAGGCCTCGTTTGCATTTACACTCTCCGCCGGCCCCCTGTTCGGCGGCGTTTCCTTCGGCGTGGGCGGCCCCGTTCATGATTACGGGTCGGTGTCCTTCGGGTCTTCTTTCGGCTACGCGAACCCGCACTACACCGGATACGGCGTCTACTCCTCGCCTACTCACTACTCGGCCAGCTGCTACGAACCGTATTGGTACTCCTACAACCACTGCGTGGTGACCGCTTCGTACTATCCCACGTACACACGCGGCTACGACCACTGGGGCGGCGACTACGGCCGTTATGGCTGGGATCGCCCTCGGTATGCGTATGTGGCTGATCCGTTCTACGACCCTTGGGGGCCGTATTGGGCGTATGATCCCTGGGGCTCCTACTGGGACGGCTACTGGGACGGCTATGTGTCCGGCTTCTACTGGAACGGCTACGGCTACAGAGGCGGCAGCCACTACTTCACCCGACACCGCTCCGCGAGCCGCGGTTACTACGTGGCGCGCCCATACGATGCACCCGCGGTGGTTCCGTACTATGCCGGGAATGCTCGTTTCAAGGAAAACCCGAGCCGTCACAGCACGGTCGCCAGCGGCCGTCGAGCTCAGCCCCGCCCCACTGCCCAGC
>JAKMDG010000373.1 GCA_022428035.1 Longimicrobiales bacterium | reverse complement strand
AGCTACAACTACTCCTCGAAAACGCAAAAGCTTCTGTGACGTTGCTTCTCTCCGTCGGGGAACAGATGATTGGCGGCACCCCCGACCTCGACCTGTGGCCCATGCCTCGAACGAACGAAACCCCCGGAGACCGGCTGAAAGGCCTATGGGGCACGCTCTCTCCACTTCCGGGTGGCCGATGGATCTTCTCCCGGCTGATCGGATTCATGGTGCCGTACACTCACTCGATCCGCAGCACCGTGGTCGACTTCGAACCCGGTCACGCGCGCGTCCTCCTGCGCGATCGGCGCCGGGTGCGAAATCACCTCGGCTCTGTCCACGCGATCGCCCTGGCGAACGTGGGTGAGCTCGCGACCGGACTGTCCTTGATCAGCGGTCTCGGTACCGAGCTTCGTGCCATCCTCACCGGCCTCGACATTCGCTTCACGAAGAAGGCGCGTGGTCCTTTGGTGGCCGAAGCACACTGCTCGATCCCCGAGATCACGGACTCCGTGGACCACCCGGTCGAGGCGACGATACGTGATGCCGACGGTGACGTCGTGGCCACCGTTACCGCCCATTGGCGGCTCGGCCAGGCGCGGGGCCGCTGATGTCGATTGCCCTGGACACCCCGCTGACTCGGGACGCCGGCATCGACGTCCCTTTGATCTGCGGGCCCATGTACCCCTGCTCCAATCTCGAGCTGGTGGCGGCAGCGTCTGCCGCGGGGGGACTCGGTGTCGTTCAGCCCGTCACACTGACCTACGTATTCGGGCTGGACTTTCGAGAAGGTCTGCGCGCGATCCGATCCATAACCGATCGACCTATCGGCATGAACGCGTTGATCGAGGCGTCGTCTGACACCTATCGAAAGCGTATGGAGACGTGGATTGAGATTGCGCTGGAAGAAGGGGTTCGCTTCTTCATCACATCGCTGGGCAAACCGCGCTGGATCGTGGATCGTGTGGCCGCCGCAGGTGGAGTGGTCTACCACGATGTCACGGAGAGGAAGTGGGCCGAGAAAGCCGTCGACTCCGGCGTGCACGGCCTGATCGCAGTGAATCGGCGAGCCGGGGGTCATGCCGGTCCCCAGCCGGCCCAACAGCTCCTGGACGAAGTCGCCGACCTCGGCCTGCCGGTCGTATGTGCCGGTGGCATCGGAACCCCGGCTGAGTTCGCGAAGGTTCTGTCCATGGGATACGCCGGCGTTCAGATGGGCACCCGCTTTATCGCGACCGAAGAGTGTCGTGCAAGCGCGCCGTACAAGAGGGCGATCGTGGATTCGGGCGAAGAGGACATCGTGCTCACCGAGAGGCTCACCGGGGTTCCCGTCGCCGTGATCAACACCCCATACGTGCAAAGGCTTGGCCTCCGAGCAGGTCCGCTCGCTCGCCGTATGCTACGAGGCCGCAAGACCAAGCACTGGATGCGTAGTCTGTACGCGCTCAGGTCCGCATGGACCCTGAAGCGAACGGCCTACGACGAGGATGGAAACACCGAATACTGGCAGGCTGGTCGATCTGTGGCCGGCATCGACAGCGTTGTGCCCGCCGCACACGTCGTGAATGCCTGCGCCGAGGCGGCGCATGCCTTCCTGCCGCCGACCCGGGAAACCGACACCCGCTCCCCTGACGCCGACAATTCGGGCGCCGAATCATGAAGCTTGCTCTGCATACTCTGGCTGTGCTGACCCTTTGCCTTGTCCATGAAGCCTCCGCTCAGGACGGTCTCAAGGTCTATATCTCGGCCGATCTCGAAGGAGTCGTAGGGGTCGTCACAGGCGATCAGCTGGGACCGGGTGGCTTCGAGTACGGCAGGTTTCGCCAGTTCATGACGAATGAGGTCAATGCGGCGATTGAAGCTGCACGTGACATGGGTGCCACCGAAATCCTTGTGTCGGACTCTCACGGAAACGGCGAGAACCTGCTCATGGAGCAGCTTCCGGACGACATCCAGCTCGTTCGAGCCTGGCCACGGCCGCTCATGATGATGGAGGGGATCGATGATTCCTTCGACGCGGCCATCTTCATCGGGTATCACGCAAGCACCACGAACACCCGGGGTGTGCGGGCACACACGATCTCGAGCGCCAGCCTGACCGCTGTGCGGATCAACGGCGTGGATATGATGGAGGCCAGCATTAACGCGGCGATCGCTGGAGACTTCGGGGTTCCAGTGGTGATGATCTCTGGCGATGACGCGACGGTGGAAGAAGCGCAGCAGGTCATCGGGGACATGGAAGGTGCCGTCGTAAAATGGAACTACGGCTTCCACTCCGCGCGCACGATCATGCCGGAGGCATCCTACGCATTGATCGGCGAGCGCGTGCGTGCGGCGCTCGGCCGGATCGACGACTTTGAGCCATACGTTATGGATGGACCGGTCGAATTGGAGATCGCCTTCAAGAACTACCTGCCTGCCGAAGTGATGGCATACCTGCCCAACGTCGACCG
>JAKMDG010000350.1 GCA_022428035.1 Longimicrobiales bacterium | reverse complement strand
ATTATGCGTCGGGGCGTGTTGCAGAATCAGACATAGCACTCGCCCGAGCTGTCGAACTCGACTCGGAGCCGATCTTGATTGCCCAGGCGTACGTACATCGCGGTGACCTGGACTCTGCCTTTGAATGGCTGCGGCGCGGTTTAGAATCGGGGCGGCTCCACGAGATCGGAGACATCTCTCTCGATCCCGCCTGGCGCTCTCTGGTGGAAGATCCCCGATCGGCGCCGCTCCTCTCGGAGTACGGTCTGGCCACCGAATAGCTTGCCGCGCTGGAATTCAAGATTGCCCTACCACAGATCGGTGGTTGAAGGGACTGTTTCCCTAAGAAAAGGTGAGGCCGGCGGACACTGGGTAGGTCGGGTGAGCCGCTTGTCTGGACGCCAACTGGATCGCAGCCGCCGGGAAAAGCCTGGCCGTGAGACCGATCGCCTCGACTTCTTCATCCTGTGTGAGGTAAGGCCGTCGTGCTGGACTCCGTCCGGGCGCCTAGCGTACCGCCGAACGGGCCAACTCACCCTCAGCAATAGACTCGAACGCAGACCACTGATTGCGAAAGATCCACGAGGTGAGGAACGGAGGGGTGCGTCTGGGAAGACGCCCGACTCATCTCCTCCTGACGCACCCCGGATTACGAGTCTCAGCCCGCTCCTGATCAGCCTCTCACGACGAGGAAGACAAACTGGGCGGAGGCCATCATCAGCGCTGCGATCGGCGCGAACCGCACTTCAGGGCTGAGTTCCGGATTACGAGCGATCATCCCGGACCAGTAAAACAGGAAGAGCGCCCAGACAGGGACTGCCGGGCCTACGGCGGCGACCGCAGCTAACCCTAAGTAAGCCAGGAACACCCACGCAACATTCGACTCCATCAAGTGTCCCACGATTCTGAACCAAAACATGTACCCAAGCACGAAGATGCCGGCGGGCACCAACAGGACGGTCCAGAAGCCCCTGACCGACCACAGCCACCGGTTGGCCGGCTGGCTATGGTCCCTCGCGCGATCGCCCCTTTCGGTCTTGGTATGCTTTTGTGGTGGGTCGAGAATCTTCTTCACGAACCGTACGAGCCCCTTGCCCAGGGAGTCGACGCCGTCATCTTCGCGTTTCTTGCTGCCCCACTCCTGTACTGTCTGGGTCGCAGTGACACAGCCGAGCTGTATGATCGCCGTCACGTGAGGGTGACTGGCCGGTGGCCCCTTCCCGGTCGAAGCGGAGGTGCTGGATGCGGCGTTGCGTCACCTCTGCTGACCCACTCATGCCCCGTGGGTACCTGGACCCCGACACCCGGACTCGGATGCTCGGCCCCTGCGAAGCTGCCGGGAAACTCAGGCAGCGCTCATCAGTTACCGATCGCCCGTGAGAGGCTGAGCCTCACACGGCGTCGCGAACAGCAAAGTGGAGCCAGGCGGGCTCGAACCGCCGACCCCCTGCTTGCAAAGCAGGCGCTCTCCCAGCTGAGCTATGGCCCCTGTTGCCCAAGTATAGCCGAGGCGCCGGATGGCTGGTAGCGGGTGCGATGCCCCGGTAGCTTGCCACACGGGCTCGAGGCTCGCCGGACGACGCCACGATTCTCGGCGCGATCCACATGAGAGGCCGCCAGACGACCTTGGAATCGAATTTACCTCCTCGCTTCTCTCATGACCGCTCCTCCACCGGACCCACGTATCCAACGCGCCCCATCGCTCAAGCGCGCGCTGATCTCACTGGCTGCAGCACTCGCGATCCCCCTAGTGGCACTCCAGATCTGGTGGGGCTACCACGACTATGAGAAGGCCCGCGAACGTGCGGAGACCGATGCCCTCGCCCAAGCGGACGCGACCTCATTGGGTGTGCTCCAGTTCTTTTCACAGGCGGAACAGCTGCTGACCTCGACCGCCGAGCAGTTCGGGCCGGACGGACTCACCAGCGTCTTTTGTGACCAGCACATGGCCAGAATAACCGATCTCTTGCCGTTTCTCGTAAATGTTGTGGTCGTGGGACCGGACGGTGATGTCCTGTGCTCGCAAGTCGAAATCACGGGCCGGGTGTCCGCCACGAGCTGGTCTTGGTGGGCCGAGGTGCGGGCGAATCCGGTGTTCACCATTGGTCGGCCCGCAGAATCCGATATCACCTCGGGGTGGGTGCTTCCCATAATCGCCCCCCAGACGGACAGGGCAGGTGAGTTCGCCGCGGCCCTGGTCGGGACCGTCGACCTCGTCGGACTGGATCAGTACTTCGGTACTGTCAATCTCCCTGAGGACCACCTGATCACGGTCGCCACGGCTGATCGCATCGTGATCGCTCGGTCGCGGGATGCCGCGACTCGTGTCGGCAGGTCGCTCCCCCCGCAGTATGGGTCGGATCGTGAGGTCGGCCCCGGACGATCGGTGGCTGCAGGTCCTGATTTAGCTGGCATACAACGCACCTGGGGTCAGATAGAAGTTCCTCAGGGCTGGATCATATACGCTGGCGTTCGTGAAGAAGCCGTGTACGGCCCCGCGCTTCAGGAGACGTTGAGGCACTTGGCGATCACACTTCTCGTTGTCCTGATCGCGTTCCTGCTCGCCGGGCACTCCTACCGTGACATCGCAGGCGCGCTCACCGAGCTGGGCAATCGCACGCGCGACATCGCACGTGGAGAGCCAGTCGTAGTTCCGATCAAGACTCCGTCTGAGGTAGCGGAGGTGTTTGAGCGCTTCAACGAGACGATCGTCTCCCGAGAGCAGGCGCAGAGGCGTGAGCAAGAAGCGCGAGCACGGTACAAGACGATCTTCGACAATGTAGTGTTCGGCCTCTACCTCTCCACGAGCGACGGGCGTTTTCTAGAGGTCAACTCCGCCTTGGCCACGATGCTTGGTTACGAGTCGCCTGCCGCGTTGCTCCCAGTCGGAACCCACGCTCTGTACGCGAGCGGAGAGGAGCGTGGACGTCTCGTACAGCACACTCTCTCCTCTGGGGAGGTGCCGCCCTCTGAGGTGGACTGGCTCTGCGCGGATGGACGCCCGATCACGGTTCGACTCAGTGGTAAGCTGATCCTCGGGCAGGACGATGAGCCGCTCTTAGAGATGATCGTCCAGGACATCACAGAGGAACGCCGTACCGAACACGAACTGCGACAGACGCAGAAGATGGACGCCATGGGGCAATTGGCCGGTGGGATTGCACACGATTTTAACAACCTCCTGACGGTAATCGGCGGCAACGTCGAGCTACTCGAGGACGACATCCCGCCGGACGATCCTCTTCGGCGGGATCTGGCCGAGATATCTCGCGCCACCAAACGGGCAACGTCGTTGACTCGCCGGCTCCTAACGTTCAGCAGCAAGCAAAGGCGTGGGGATCAGGTGGCGGACGCCAATGAGATCATCTCGGGTCTCCGCAAACTCCTTATTCCACTGATTGGCGAGGATGTCGCGCTTGAAACGGACCTGGGCGGTGGGCCCTTCCCGATCGCCATCGACCCGGGAGAGCTCGAGCAGGTCGTGCTCAACCTCGTCCTGAATGCTCGGGATGCCCTCCCTCGGGGTGGGACGATCCGAATCACGACCGCAGCATCGGATCGTGATGCGGAAGAAGGAGTCCTGGGAATGGCGCTCTCAGTCACGGATGATGGTGTCGGGATGGCTCCAGAGATCCGTCAGCGCATCTTCGAACCCTTCTTTACGACGAAACCGATGGGTCGAGGGACCGGCCTGGGACTGTCCACGGTCTACGGGATCGTGATGCGCGCGGGCGGTTCGATGGAGGTAGAAACACAAGCAGGCGAGGGCACGGCCATGCGCATCTGGCTCCCGCGTACCCAGTTCGAGCTCAGTGAGACGGAACCCGAGGCCAACCTGGTTGAGGGTGGTCACGAAACGATTCTCGTAGTTGAAGACGAAGCCCAGGTGATGGAGCTCGTTCGTCGCACCCTCTCGGAGTCGGGCTATCGCGTAGTGACAGCCACAGACGGTGTGGCCGCGCTCGATGTGTTTCAGGCCTGCCAGCCGCCGGTCCAGTTGGTGCTCACCGACGTAGTCATGCCGCACCTGGGTGGGCCCGAGCTCGCGGACAAGCTCGACCTGATCGCGCCAGATGTGCCGGTACTCTTCATGTCGGGATATGTGGAAAACAGGTCCCTCTCCGAGGCACTGGAGCAAGAGCCAGATTTGCTCCTGCGTAAGCCATTCTCCCCCAATGAGCTACGTGCGCGGGTGCGACGCATCCTCGATCTAGCCGCGGTCGCGAGGCCTGGCAGCCCCCCGTAGATCAGCCGGACCTTCCTGCGAGGAAGGGCGTACTTCGACACCTCTGACCGTTGCGCTCGAAATAGAGATTGAGTTTCGCCATGACCGCTCTTGCCCCTTTTCGCCACTTCGTAACGACCGTGCTCAAGCTCAGTGCGCTCACGGGAGCGCTATTGGCCAGCACGACTGCAGCGATTGAAGCGCAGGACTCGGCATTTGCCTGGGAGAATGCGACCGAATTCTCGTTCGTCACAACCTCCGGAAACGCGTCGTCCAACACCCTCGGGCTCAAGTCCACGCTCAGTGGCGAAAACGATGTAAGCAAGTTCAAGATGGAGATCGGTGGAATCCGAGCGTCTTCAAATTTCACCGATCGTTCGGCGATCGCGGCGGGAGCTGACGCCTTCACAGTCTTCGAGGAGACCCGCACAGAACAGTCGGCCGAGAACTACTTCGCCCGGTCGCGGTTCGATCGGGATCTGGGTGAGAACAACTTCTTCACCTTCGGCGGAGCGGGTTGGGAGCGAAATACATTTGCCGGCTTCAACAACCGCTTTTCTCTCGTTGCGGGTGTGGGTGATGCGTGGATCGACGACGAGACGACCTTGTTCAAGACGGACATCGGTGGCACCTACACCATCCAGAAGGATCTCGACCCAACACCGGGACAATCAGACGGCTTCGGCGGTCTCAGGGCGACGCTCGAACTCAGACGAGCTCTCAACGAGACAACGGAGTTCAAGTCAACGATGATCGCGGATGAGAACCTGTCCAACACGGATGACCTTCGCCTGGACTGGACTTCCTCATTGACTGTGGCGCTCAGTGAAGGATTGGCCTTCAGCACCTCGTATCGCCTGCTCTTCGACAACGATCCTGCCCTGATCGGGGTTCCGGTGCTCGACGCACCGGGTGGGACCCCGACGGGCGCCAAGACGCTGATCTCGAGCAACGGCACTGACGGATTCCTGACGGTCTCGCTGGTCATCAAGCTGTAGAAGGATCGTTCAGGGTCGGCCGTCGAGCCGGCGCCTCGAGCACGGTGGCGTAGCCGGCGGTTCCGCTCACCCGTCTCGCGGCCGGCGGGGATTCCCCGCCGGCCGCGTTGTCGTGGGGCTC
>JAKMDG010000308.1 GCA_022428035.1 Longimicrobiales bacterium | reverse complement strand
GTCCCGAGATGACGACGGTCTGAGCCACGTTCCAGTTGGCCGTCGTGAAGGTGAGCAGGGACGGCGATACCCGGACCTCCAGGGTGTCGGAAGAAAGAATCGTCACGGTAACCGGGTCGATGGGCTTCGCCTCGAGCAGGACGGTCAGCGTGTCCTGGAGCCCGGCTTCACCGACGACCGAGAGATTCTCGGACTGCGTCACGGTCAGTCCCGCCGTGTCGTCGTCGAGGTTCTCCACGATGACCGTGTCTGATGGCGCAGAGTCGAAGTCGTCGTCCGAGGCATCCGGATCGATGGTCAAGACGACCGGCACGTCGAGGTCGCCGTCGTCGAAAAGATCGTCGACACCGTTGACGGAGATCGGCTGCGCGCTGTCCCAGTCTGTCGGGGTGAACGTCAGCTGATTCGGCGTGACAGCCACCTCTCCCAGATCGCTACTCGACACGTTCAATACGACGTTCGTCGTGGGCCGGGCGCTAAGCGAGACCACGAACGCGTCAACGCCGGTTCCATCTTCCGAGACGACGGTCCCGCCAGCCGACTCCAGAATCGCGATCGCTGCCACATCGTCGTCCGAGGTCGTCACGAGAACGCTCGCCGGCGCGACCGTATCGAAGTCGTCATCGGAGGTGGCCGCGTCGACGCTGACAATCAGCGTGGCCTGCTGGGCACCATCGATCAGATCATCGTCCTCCCCAGTGAGTACGAAAACTTGAGGAACGCTCCAGTTCGTGGAGTCGAACGTCAGAGACGGGGTGAGCGATCGGAAGACACCCGACTGAGCGGTTGAAGGGAGCAGAACCACCGGATCACGGGGCTGCGCCCCGAGCACCACGACGACGGAGTCCTGGGCCCCATTCTCCGAGACCTGGGTGCTGTCGATCAACGGTCCGGACGGAGGTGTCTGCAGGAGGAAGAACGAAGCTCGGTCGTTGTCGCCCGTGGCAACAAGGACCGAGTCGAGCCCAGCCGCGATGAACGCCGGGTCGGAGGCCGTCGAATCTACGACGAGCAGAAGGGTGGTGACCTGTGTGCCGTCCAGAACCGGATCGTCCACCCCTTGTAGCGTCAGAAACTGGGGGACGGACCAGTCACCGGGGGTGAACGTGATCTCCCCGGGCGAGACCGTGACCTCAGACGAGTCCCGGGACTCGGCGCGGAGGACCACGTCCGAGAGCGGCCGTGCATCGAGCACGACCGAAACTTGATCGAGGTCGCCAGACTCCGTGACCACCGTCGAGCCCCCCGTCGACTGTATGGAGAAGCTTCCGATGTCGTCATCCAGACTTTGTACGGTGACGAGCTGGTCTGGTACCGGGTGGTAGAGCGAATCGGACAGCGAGTCGGCAACTGTTACCGTGACCGAGACTGTCTGATCTCCATCGCTCTCGATGTCGTTTGTCGCCGTGAAGACCACGAACTGCGGTTCCGACCACGAGGCTGGGTCGAACGTTAGCAAGCTGGAGGAGGTGCTTACTTCCTCGGGCCGGTCGCTCACCACCAAGATGACGACCGATGTATCCGGCTCACTGTCCAGCACAACGCTGACCGTGTCGCTGACCCCCGCTTCCCCCACCACCGTCGACAGGTCCGACTCTTCAACAGACACGCCCGTAAGCGATAGCTCGACGGGCAGCCGCAACGAGGAGTCGTCATCCGGAGACGCCAGGGTCAACTCGGCAGCGTAACGCCCCGGCCCGAGTCCGCTCGGGTCGACGTCGAGCGTGAGGGTGGCAGGTGCGTCCGTCGATGACAACGCTGATATCAGCCATCCGTCCGGCTCACCGGACGGGTACTCCACCGCAACGGTGATGCCGGCAAGAATGCCTCCTCCCGCATTTCTGACGTCGACGCTGACGGTGCTGGGAGGGGTGTCGCCCACGGCCCCCCGGATCAGAACGGTGTCGACGGAGGCCGACAGGGCGGGGGCTGGAATCACGAGAATCGAGGCGCTCCCCGACACGCCCCGGAATGACGCAGACACCTGGCCGGAGCCTGCACGCAGAGCAGTTACGACTCCTTGTGCGTCGACCTCGACGAGCTCGGGGGTGTCGCTCACCCATTCGGCCACGGCTATGTCGAGTCGCGTGCCCTCGACATCCTCCACGATAGCCTGAAAGTCCAGCACCTCTCCCTCGATCAAGCTCGCGGTCACCGGCTGGACCGAAACCGTACCGATCGTGACGGCGACGACGTTGCGCTGTTCGCAACCGTACACGACCAAGGCCAGGAGGAGTGGCACGACGACCGCCCACCCTCTCGGGCGCACGTGGGTGCCCGGTCCCCGTCTGGCGGGCGCCGACCT
>JAKMDG010000307.1 GCA_022428035.1 Longimicrobiales bacterium | reverse complement strand
GCCCTGTACGTTGAGAAAATTCACGAAGATGCCCTGCGCGGTCTCCGGCCGTATGTACACGGTCGCAGAGGAATCCTCGACGGGCCCCATGAACGTCTTGAACATGAGGTTGAACAGGCGCGGCTCGGTGAACGCGTCTCTCGTGCCGCACGTGGGGCACTGGCCGTCTTCCACCTCGGGCAGGTCGGCCCGGAAGCGACGATGGCAGTTCGTGCACTCGATGAGCGGATCGGTGAAGCCCTCGACGTGACCCGACGCCTCCCACACTCGAGGGTTCATGAGGATCGCGGCGTCGAGCCCCTCGATGTCATCCCGCCGGTGCACCATCGACGACCACCAGCGGTCTTTGATGTTGCGCTTAAGTTCCACGCCGAGCGGGCCGTAGTCCCACACGGAACCCGTTCCACCGTAGATCTCGGAGGACTGAAAGACATACCCGCGTCGCTTGGACAGCGACACGAGCTTCTCCATGAGGTCCGCGTTGGACATGAAAAGCCTTGAATCGTAAGGGTTTTCGGCGCTTCCGAAGGCCGCGAAAGGTACCGGGCTCGCATGAGTCGATCAACGCCCGGCCGTGCGCCTCGCTCCGGCCGTCCCCGAACCCACGGATCCGCGTCGTGTAGTACATTCACTAGGTCCGCCAACGACTCAATTCGCACAACATGATCACGTTCACAGATCACGCCACGGACGTTCTCAAGACGTTTCTCGCCGGAGACCCCGAGCCCAGTCAGGCGCTACGGATCTCCGTCGCTGGTACGAAGACCGCGCCACGCTTCGACCTCACGCTGGTCGAACTCGCCGAGCGAACCGACGATGAGCAGGTCATCGAGGCGAGCGGCTTCGATGTTCTGGTGCGGGAAACGGACACCCATCTCCTCGACGGCGCCACCGTCGACTACGTCGAACGGGTCAACGAGAGCGGGTTCGAAGTCCGGCCCGCAGAAGGCAAGGTGCCGGATCCGACCGTCAAGCGTGCCGAGGGTGAGCCGACCGGCGAGATCGCGGATGCAGTCCGTGCCGTGCTCGACAGTCAGGTGAATCCGGCGATTGCGGCACACGGTGGCCTGATCTCTCTGGTCGACGTCGAGGAGACCGACATCTACGTCGAGATGAGTGGGGGCTGCCAAGGATGCGCACTCTCACGCATGACGCTCCGCCAGGGTGTGGAGCGCATGCTCCGGGAGGCCGTGCCCGAGCTTACGGCCGTTCACGATGTCACGGACCACTCGTCCGGAGAGAACCCCTACCTCTGATGCTATGAACACACGCGGACTCCGCGCGCTCGTTGTCGGACTGACCCTCGGCCTTTCGGCGGTCAGCAGCGCGGAGCTGGGTGCTCAATCGTGCCCCCAGCCGTGTGTGGGTCCCCCGCGTGGTGCAATCATCGCAGCAGGAGGGGGTCGCCTCGACCCCGCGATTTACAGCCGCTTCGTGGAGCTCGCGGGCGGAGCCGAGGCCAGGATCGTCCTGATTCCGACCGCAGGTGCGGAATACGGCTCGCACGATGGTTGGACCGCGATCGAAGAGCTGCGGAAGGCGGGAGCCGTCCATCTCGAAGTTCTGCATACCCGATCCGAGAAGGTTGCCGACCTCTCGGCATTCGCGTCACCGCTGAACGAGGCCACCGGAGTCTGGTTCTCGGGAGGTCGGCAGTGGCGCCTCGTTGACGTCTATCTGGAGACTGCGACACACCAACACCTCGAGCGGCTTCTCAACCGAGGTGGGATCATCGGTGGCAATTCGGCTGGCGCCTCGGCGCTGGCTTCGTTTCTGCTACGCGGTGGAGAGTTCAACGGAGAGATCATCGCGACCGAGCGTTCGAAGGGGTTCGGCTTCCTGAGAAACGTCGCTGTGGACCAACACCTGCTGGCCCGTGGCAGAGAGAACGAGATGTTCGAGGTCCTTCGCCGAGAACCTCAGCTACTGGGGATCGGACTGAACGAAGGCTCCGCCGTGGTCGTGACCGGGGATCTGGCCCGCGTCATCGGTGGCCGGGTCGCGATCTACGACATCACGGATCCGGAGTCCCTGATTGCACTGCGCTGGCTGGACCCTGGCGAGGTCTACGACCTGGGGGCACGCCGCACCGTGCTGACAGACACGGGCCAACCCCCGGCGCCTGTGCCTGACTCTACGCGGTTCCGTCCGCCGCCCAGCAGCGAGCTGCCGTGATCGGATCGAACCCGCACGCTCGGCGTGCCGGCCGACTACTGGATTCCGGACGCCTGCAGTTCGGTCAGCAGGTGACCGCGCAGACCTTCCGATGAGACCAAGCGTCTATAGCCCAGATCGGCCAGGGCATCGACCACCGCTCCCAGCATATCTTCGAGCGCGGCACTGATCTCCGGCGTCGCCGCGTCGATCTCCAAAACCGGATTCGTCGTTGCGGTGGATGCCGGCACGTACTCGATCTCGGCCTCGTTCGCGAGAACGAACC
>JAKMDG010000298.1 GCA_022428035.1 Longimicrobiales bacterium | reverse complement strand
GATCACGTGGTGATAAAGTGATCTGACTGACCTCATCCGCGACCTGGGCGAGATCCCCGCTGAGCTCAACGGTCACGCCCTCGAGCTCAATTGCAGCCGGGGCCAGCTCGATCGCGATCACCCCGGCGGTCGGGATATCCACAGGCACGTGGCGAACCTCGAAGCCCAGGTATTCGACCCGCAGGACGTGATTTCCGTGCGGGAGCGATACCAAACTGAAGCGCCCGTACGGATCACTCAGGGTCCGCTGCCCCTGCCCCACCACCGTGATCACGGCGTTTGGCAGAGACTCATTGCTGATCGAGTCGCGGACCACGCCGCTCAAGTCGGCGACCTGAGCGTGGCCGGTCATTGGGACGGTGGCCATGAGAGCGAGCAGGAGCAGCAAGGCTCTCCCCGTCCACCGTCCGCCGTATCTATGTCGAGTTTTCATCGTTTTCGTTTGAGGCTAGATGGTTGATTAGGGACGTGAATGGTGGGCATGGCTCCGCCGTGGGGTTCACGTGAGGTACTTCGGAAATACCGCCAGCCGGATTCGGCTGACCCAGTGGGGAAGCTCTAGGCTTGCACTGAGCTCATAGGCCTGGATCCGCGGGAAGCACGGTGAGGGCGCCCAAGCACATTTCGTCTTCGGTTCCTTCGCCCCATACGTGGTAGCGCGGTGTCGATCCTGGGCGCGCGTTGTCCCATCGGCATTCGATACGGACCACGTCGCCAACCTCAATCGGGATCGGCGTGACGTACTGGTAGCGCCCCTGCCAGTTGAAATCCCACTCGGGGATGTGGAGCAGCGTCTGCTCATCGTCCCGGTCGGGGTTCAGCACAACACGGAGGCTTTTGCCCTTGGTGTGCATATGCCCGCCCACTTCGACGAGCGACCCTGCCTCGGTGATGTCGATGTCGCACTCACTGAGAACATCTGAGGGATCGAGATCCTCGAAGTCTTCCGGCTCTTTGCCGCATCTGTTCAGCATGAAGGCTGGGATCAATCCGCCGCGGAAGCCGTGATCGATGCGCCGTTGGTTGATGACCGCCTGGCGATCGCAATGCGGTTCACTTCGTAGAGAGTCCGGACACGGAATCTCTACCGGAGCGAACATGGTCACGGAGCTGAGCGCCCGTACGTCGGACCCGGCCGAGTGCGTCTGAAGAACCAAGCCACTCTGATCCGCGTGGACGCCTCCGCGGTAGTTGTAGTGGACCTGGAAGACGAGCACGCTTCCCGCTCTCACCAAGTACCCAGTGCCCCCCGGATGCAGGGTGGCACCCTGCCCCGGCACCCAGCTGGCGATCAAGCCCTGGGCACCGCTGACCCCCGGCCCACCGAAGCAGCTCCAGCCAGGAGCATGGTCTCGGCTGTCGAGGCCCGCAGCTTCCTCAGCCCCGCCCTCGTCGGGTCCGATCAGGAAGACCAGCGCATGATGAACGACTCGCGATTCATCAGGCTCAATTTCGTGGCCCGTGATGTACGTGTCTTCGGTAAATCCGGGATCCACGAGAAAGCACCGGTAGTCGTCATCGAGCGCCCCGGTTCCTTCATAGACGTTCGGTAGCTCGTAGTGGAAATCGCGAGAAAGAGCAGCTCCACTCGGCGGCGGCGGCACGATGGGAGTCACATGTTCAACGTCGAGCCCAGCCCCTTCCTCGTACCATTGCTGTACGATCACTCGCTCCTCAGGAGACAACGTCCGGTCGTGCTTTAGCGGCGGGGTGTCGCCCCCCGGCTTCCACGGCGGCATGACGCCGCTGGAGACGGCTCGCGCCAAGCGACGGGCGTTGTCCTGCGCATCCAGTGCGGTGGCGAGCTCCAGCATGTGCGAGCCAACTCCCCCGGATGTGTGGCACCCGGCACAGTTCTCCGCCAGGAGCGGTCCAACCGAATCCCTGAAGCTGACGACAGGGCTTGCAGCCTGGCGTGGAAGCATCGGCCAGTGGTCCGAATGGCCTTGCTGAGCGCCAGGGCCTGCGTCCGTTCCGAAGAGCGCGGGCCAAACCAGAGCGACCCCGAGGGCCACACCCATCTGCGACGTCCGGATACGCATTGGACTATCCCTCCCGGAGGCCAACGTCGGTCAGCCTAAGCTCGCGCAGCTGGCGCCGCTGGTCTTCGCTGAGGATTCGTCGCAAGTCCTCCACTGTGCGTTCGAGGCTCCTCGTGACCGCCCCCCGCAGCTCGCCGATGGCGACGTCGGTGTCATCTCGCTGGCGCTCCAGGATCACTTCGAACTCCTGCCACTGCTCATCCGTCATCTCCAAATCCGTCCGGATCCGGGCAAGGACTCGGTTGCGAAGGCGCTCGCGCATCGCCCCGTCCGCTCCTGAGTCTTGGATGAGCT
>JAKMDG010000281.1 GCA_022428035.1 Longimicrobiales bacterium | reverse complement strand
CGCTCATTCAGGTGCGTTTCGAACAGCCGGTGAGCGCTGGAGAACTGAGAGCGGCACTGGGCGGGGCTCAGGCGCCCCCCATCACCCAGTTCGGGTCTGAAAGCGAGTTCGTGATCCGTGCGCCGCTGGCGGAGGATGCGTCCATTACCGAGGTCGCCGAGTCCCTTGAGGCTGCTGTCGCTCAAAACCTGCCGAACAGCGGCGTGGAAGTCGTCAGGACCGAGTTGGTGGGGGCGAAGGTCGGTGCTGAGTTGCAGACCAAGGCACTTCAGGCCGTGATCTTCTCGTTCATTCTGACGTTGATGTACCTCGCGTTCCGCTTCGAGATGAGGTTCGGACTGGCGGCGGTCATCGCTACAGCGCATGACATCCTGATCACCCTGGGCTTCCTGGCACTGTTCCGGGTGGAGATCGCGCTCCCCACCGTCGCAGCGATTCTGACCATTCTCGGTTATTCATTGAACGACACCATCGTCGTCTTCGACCGAATCCGCGAGAACATGGGGGCGAAGGGAGCCCGGAAGCGGGATCCGATCGACCTGGTCAACGAGTCGATCAACGAAACGTTGCCGCGCACTGTGCTTACGTCCGGTACGACGTTGGCGGTCCTGACCGCTCTGCTCGTCCTCGGTGGTGCTGTGATTCGTGACTTCACGGTCGTACTGATTCTTGGCGTGGTGATCGGTACCTATTCATCGATCTTCGTCGCCTCTCCTGCGCTCATCGAGATTCAGAAGCGCTGGGGCATGGGAGACGGGGCTCAAAAGAAGGAACGGCCTCAGCCCGCGACGGTGTGACCGAGTACTTCGACAGTCATTGCCATCTGACTGACACCGCCTTCCGGGATGACCGGGAGGCGGTGTTTCGCAGGGCCCGTGAGGCCGGGGTCTCGCGTCTTACCCTGATCGCGTCGAACGCGGACGACGCAGAACGCGCCGCCGACGTGGCCGCTGACCGGGATGGGGTGTTCAGCACCTCCGGCGTGCACCCTCACGCGGTGGGCGAAGCCAAAGCCGGGGATTTCGAGCGCGTGCGAGAGGTGGCGGTGAGTCGGAGCGGCGTCGTTGCGGTCGGTGAGACCGGGCTGGACTATTTCTACGACAGCACGCCGCGCACACAGCAACGAGCATCGTTTGACGCCCACCTGTCGCTAGGGGCTGAACTGAACCTTCCGGTCGTGGTTCATGCACGCGATGCGGACGAGGATATTGCCGCCGCAATTCATGGCATGCCCGCCGGTACGAGAGGCGTTCTGCACTGCTTCACCGGCGGAGATCAGGCATTCCAGGCAGCGATGGCGGCGGGTTGGTACGTCTCCGCATCGGGTATCGCGTCGTTCAAGTCGTTCACAGCTGCCGACTTGCTGCGTGCAGTCCCGGATGACCGGGTCCTGATCGAGACCGACTCACCTTACCTGTCACCCGTGCCGGTGCGCGGGCGACGTAATGAGCCTGCGAATGTCGTGCACGTTGCGGCCGCGGTTGCCAGGCTGCTGGGGTGTCCGGTCGAAGAGGTCGCTCGGCGAACAACCGAGAACGCCTGCCGATTCTACGGGGTGGACCTGCCATGAGTCGGTCGATCCAGATTCTCCCTGACGCGGTCGCGAACCAGATTGCGGCCGGCGAGTCGGTCGAACGGCCCTCCTCGGCAGTGAAAGAACTAGCCGAGAACGCGCTGGATGCGCACGCCACCCGCGTGGATATCGCGATCGAGCGCGGGGGTAAGCGACGTATCCGCGTGAGCGACGATGGCCTGGGCATGGGTCGTGAGGACGCGCTCCTCTGTCTGGACCGGCACGCCACCAGCAAGATCCAGTCAGCGGATGACCTGAGCGGGGTGCCGACCTTCGGCTTCCGCGGAGAGGCAATGCCTTCCATCGCCGCGGTCTCTCGCATGTCGATCGAGACGTGGGACGGAGAGGGAGAAGCTGGTACGCGCGTCTCGGTGAATGCCGGCGGCATCAGCGATGTCGGCGATTTCGCGCGCCGACGGGGAACCACGGTGGAGGTGCGCAACCTGTTCTACAATGCGCCGGTGCGTGCTCGTTTCCTGAAGTCAGTCAGCGCGGAGACCCGCGCGGTCAACGAGGTGGTCACAGCACTCGCGCTCGCTAATCCTCACGTTGCGTTCGCGCTGACCTCGGATGGTCGGGTTCTACTCGATTTACCCGGGGCAGAAGACGCGTCCGGCCGAGTCGCCCAGATCTGGGGGCTGGAGCATGCAGGGACGCTGATTCCAGCCTCGGGTGAGGACGAGGGTCTGCGTGTCGTCGGGCTCGTTCAACGTCCAGACATGGCGCGGCCGGGCGTCCGACGCAGCCATCTCTTCGTGAATGGACGACCGTTCCGATCGCCTGCGCTCGTTCGTGCGGTGGAACGCGGGTACAGGACCACGATCCCGCAGGGCGTGCGACCGTGGCTTTTCCTTTACCTCCAGGTGCCAGGCGATCAGGTGGACGTCAACGTGCACCCTGCGAAGTCGGAGGTGCGGTTCCGGCACCAGAACCAGGTTGAAGGTCTGATCGAGAATGCCGTTCGAGCTGCGCTGGACGATGAAGTGAGTTCGGCCACCTTCGATCGGCCGCTCGGGGCGCCACCCATGGCGGTCCGAGAGGTCGGTAGTGGGCAGGGGTCCGCGCCTCCTCCGAGTCCGGTAGACTCCCAGATGGCCTTGTTCGTGCCCGGGCCGCAGGAGCTGGACGGCGCAGCCGCTGACTCGGGTTCGATCGGGGACAGTGGAGAAGATGGTGGGAGCCCGGGCCCTGTCGGGGCTTCGAGTGGTCGCTCGGGGCGTGCACAGCCGTTACCGGAGCCGGGTGCTCGCAGGCCCCGTCTGTGGCAGGTGCTCGACACCTATGTCTTTGCGGAGACGCGGGACGGAGTCTTGATCGTCGATCAGCATGCCGCACACGAGCGTATTCTCTTCCAGCGACTCATGGACGGGTTCGAGGCGGGTGGGCAGGAGAGCCAGCGTCTGCTCTTTCCGCTGACCCTCAAGCTCACCGCCCCCGAAGTGGCGATGGTCGAAGATCTCGGTGGTCTTCTCTCCAGAGCCGGTTTCGAGGTCGAAGGTTTCGGTGGGGATACGGTGATCGTTCAATCCGTACCCAACCCACACCGTTATTTCGACGCGGAGCGCGCCTTCCGTGAGATGATCCAGGAACTCACCCATGGATCGGACCTCGTACGCGCTGCGCGGAATCAGCACGAACGCATCGCGAGTACGTTCGCCTGCAAGAGTGCCATCAAGGCCGGGCAGAAGCTTTCCGAACCCGAGATGCAGGAGCTCTTCGATCAGCTTTTCGCTACCGAGCTGCCTCATCATGATGTCCATGGCCGCCCCACGATCGTGCGACTCTCCGCAACTGAGCTGGAGCGGAAGTTCGGACGGACTTGAGTGAGGCCATGACCGTACGCTATCACGGACCGGTGCTGGTCCTGACGGGACCGACGACATCGGGAAAAACGGAGCTCTCCCTCGCGCTGGCCCGGCGCCGTCCCATCGAGATCATCTCAATGGACTCTCGGCAGGTGTATGTCGGTATGGAGATCGGGACCGACAAGGTTAGCGTCGAGCATCAAGCAGCAATCCCGCACCACGGCCTGGATCTCGTGACGCCAGATCAGCGTTACTCGGCCGGCCAGTTCGCTCGTGATGCACGACGCTGGATCGAAGAAATTCGTGCCCGTGGCGCTCTACCGGTCGTGGCCGGAGGGACGGGTTTCTTCCTCAAGAGTCTCCTCAGCCCGATCTTTACCGAGCCGGAGCTCGATCCCGAGCGCCGCGAACGACTCCGGGCGTGGGGCGCGAGGGCGCCCCGAGAGACGCTCGAGGCCTTCGTCCGCGTGCTGGATCCGGCGCGTGCCGAGATGGCGATCAAAGGTGGGCCGCAACGCATGGCGCGAACCCTCGAGGTCGCGCTCCTGACGGGTGTTTCTCTGTCGCGCTGGCACGTCGTGGCTCCGCCCGAGGCGCCCGGGGTTTCAGCAGCTGTCGTCGTGCTCGATCTTCCTAGAGATGAGATTCGTCGGCGCATCGCCAGCCGTGCGACGCGGATGGTCGAGCGTGGGCTCGAGGATGAGGTCCGCGGCCTTCTCGCAGCCGGCCATGGCGACGAGACGCCAGGGATGACCGGTACCGGCTATCGAGAGATGACCCGGTACCTCCGAGGTGAGACGACGCTCGAGGAAGCGAAGGAAGAAATCGACAGCAACACGTGGAAATATGCCCGCCGACAGTTGACATGGTTCCGGCACCAGCTGCCTGACCATGCGGTGACGATCGATGCGGCCCAGCCGGTCGAGCGTCAGGCGGAACTCGCACTTCAGGCCCTGGACGTCCAGGCGACGGAGCATTCGGAATGAAGATCGGCATCACCTGTTACCCGACCTATGGCGGCTCTGGCGCCGTTGCGACCGAGCTGGGGCTCGCACTGGCCGACCGAGGTCATGAGATCCATTTCGTATCGTATGACCAGCCATTCCGGCTCGGAAGCTTCAAGGAGCGCGTGTTCTTCCATGAGGTGGAGATGGAGGACTATCCGCTCTTCGAGCATCCTCCGTATGCCCTGGCACTCGCCGTCGCGTTGCACGACACGGCGCTAAAGCACGATCTCGATCTCGTCCATATGCACTACGCCATACCGCATGCGGCGTCTGCATATCTGGCGCGTCAGATGCTTCGGAATGAGCGTCAACTTCGTATCGTCACCACGCTGCACGGAACCGACATCACGTTGGTAGGGCTCCACCCCTCCTTCCACTCGATTACCCGCTTCTCGGTCCTCGAGTCCGACGGTCTCACCGCGGTCTCGAGTTATCTGAAGGACGAGACCGTGCGTGACTTTTCGGTGCCGGCTGATCGCATCGACGTGATCCCGAACTTCATTGATACGGAGATTTGGCGACCCGATCGCGAACCCTGTCACCGAGCGAAACTTGCGCCTGGGGGCGAGAAGATCGTGATGCACATCTCGAACTTTCGGGCCGTGAAAAGGGCCGAAGACGTTGTCACGGTATTTGCGGGTATTCGAGATCAGGTGCCGTCGCGGCTGGTGATGGTCGGCGATGGGCCCGACCGTCCCCGCGCCACGCAGCGTGCCGAGGAACTCGGGGTAGCCGAGGATGTCCTCTTCCTCGGCAAGCACCAGTCAGTCGACGAACTGCTGTCGTGTGCGGATCTCTTCCTCCTGCCGTCCGCGACCGAGTCGTTCGGTCTGGCTGCGCTCGAAGCGATGGCGTGTGGTGCACCCGTCGTGGCGACACGGACCGGTGGGTTACCTGAGGTCGTGGACGAGGGGGTGACCGGACGGCTGCTGGATGTCGGAGACGTTGCTAGCATGGCCGCTGCTGGCGTGGACATTCTCCAGGACGATGTTCTGCACGCGCGCATGGCGCAGGCCGCGCGAGTGACGGCCCACGCGCGGTTCTCCGCTGAGACTGTAGTCCCTCAGTATGAGTCGCATTATGACCGGATCCTGAGTTCATGAGCCCGTGGGAATCACTGATACTCGGGATTATTCAGGGCGCGACCGAGTTCCTGCCCGTCTCGAGTTCCGGGCATCTCGTCATCGCTCAAAACCTGCTTGCGGTGAACATCGAGGGCGTGGCGTTTGAAGTAGCGGTTCACCTCGCCACGCTGGTCTCGATTCTCCTGGTGTACCGGACGCGTGTCACCGAGCTCGTTCGGGGCATCCTGACGGGCGACCGAGATTCATTCGAATATGCCGGACTGATTATCGTCGCGACGGTTCCAGCCGGTTTGCTTGGCGTCTTCGCGAAGGATCGCATCGAGGCTCTTTTCGATAACCCCCTCGTGCCGGGTGCTGCTCTGCTGGTCACCGGCGCGATCCTGTGGAGCAGTCGATCCCCACTCGAGCGAGCGACAGATGAGCGGCCGACATGGCGGGCAGCGCTCCTGATCGGCGTCGCGCAGGCGTTTGCCCTGATCCCCGGCATCTCACGATCCGGGTCCACGGTAGTAGCTGCGATGTGGTTGGGGTTGGAGGCTCGAGAAGCCGCTGCGTTCTCGTTCCTGATGGCGATCCCTGCCATCGCGGGTGCGGCCGTCCTCCAGATTCCAGATCTGGCCGGGGCGGGACCAGAGGGGCTGTCGACGTCGGTGCTCCTCGTCGGTGGTTTGGCCGCGGGTCTCACAGGCGTTCTGGCGATCCGCACCTTCGTAGCGATGCTGGCCCGGCGCTCCTTTCACTTCTTCGCACCGTATTGCTGGGCTGTCGGCGTGCTCTATCTGGCATTCGTGACATTGCGGTGACCGAGCCCGCTCCACCGCGTATCGAGTCAGGGCGGGCTACCGAACTGGGACTACCTACATTCGAAATGTGGGATTCCATCGGTTCGACCAATGACCGTGCCCGGATCCTCGCAGAACGGGGCACTCGGCGGGGCGGACTGGTCGTTGCCCGCGAACAGACGGCCGGTCGTGGACGCCGTGGTGGGCGGTGGGCGTCCGAGTCTGGCAACGGCGTGTGGATCTCGGTTGTACACTCCCGTGCCGATGCGACGCCTCAGCAGCCGATCGTGATCGGGGTCGCGTGTGCGGAGGTTCTGGAGGAGCAATCAGGTGTAT
>JAKMDG010000210.1 GCA_022428035.1 Longimicrobiales bacterium | reverse complement strand
AGCACACGCTGGGCGATGGCGCGGAAGTCCTCAAGCGTCTTGGTGTTCTGCACCGGGAGCGGGTGAGGGTTGTTCGCGGTGATGATGACCCGGTAGTTGCCCACCACCATCGTCGGGTCGATGCCTTTTTGCTCGATGTCGATGGTGCCGCCTGCGACCACCTCGCGGAAGCGGTTGGCGACGGGTCCAGACTTCTCCTTGTCGTCGATGCCCTCGTTGAGGTGGATGAGCGCACTGTCCAACATCTGCGCGTTGAACCGGTCCATCGACTTGCGGAACGCAGCCTTGCCGCCGAAGATGCGCGAGAGCGTCTCGGCGAGCATGTCCTTTCCGGCCCCACTGGCGCCTCGAAGCACGAGCGCCGTCGTAGGGTCTTGGAGCCTGGTGCATGTCGCGAGCCACTCCAGGAAGAGCTTCCCGTCGCGGTCGCCTGCGCCTGCGACGATCTGGTCCAGGTAGTCCTGGCACTCCTGGTGATAGACCGGGTTGACCGGCACAATCTCCGCCACGCCGACCTCAAGCCACGTCCTGCCGCTGCCGTCTGTCGTGAGCCGCGCGCCACGCTGCCCGAGAATCTGCCGCGTGCCGTGGACGCGCACGCCGCAGTCTCGAAGCAGGATGGAGAGCGGAAGCGGCTTGCCTTGGTCGTTCAGCGACGTGAGCGGGTGGTGCGCCGTGATCTCCGCGAGGAAGGTGTTGTTGTCCGTCGTGGCGAGGCCGTAGGTGCGCTTCTCGGGGTTCCAGACCCACCGCGCCTTGTTGGTGTAGGCGACGGGTGGGTTGGTGTCCTTCGCGGCCTCTAGGGCGTTGAGGCGTTCCTGCTTGTCCACCTCTGCGAGCGCAAGCTCTCGGGCGTACAGCCGCTGCGCCATGCTCCACGTCTCTTCGAGAGCCTCCTCGGGAGACGTGCCCGTGGTCGCCGCGACGGAGTTGTAGAAGACGGCGTACAGTTCCTCGGGCTCGGGGATGTGCCCACGCGAGCGAAGCACCGAGTAGACCCAGCGCATCACTTCCCAGGTCTTGTTGTTCCGGTCTCCCGTGGCGTAGAACCGGGTACCCTCCAAGAGCATCCGAGCGTAGGGTCGGAGCTTGGGCGGTCCTGCCACCGCGAGGTCCTCGAAGAGTTGCTCGGTCTTCTCGGAGAAGTCGGGGATGCCTCGCGGCTGCGAGCGGTCCTCACACTGCGTGATCTTCCGCTCAATCTCTTGCTCGACCTCGGCAAGCACCGAGCGCCCAGGGTACCATCCGACCCAGACCTCGGGGATGTAGAGGTTGGCCACGTCAGCCGTTCGCTTGCCGCTACGAAGCACGTGCGGAAGCCGCACCAGCCTGTCCCACTCTTGCGCAGTCGTATCGACCACGACCGGCAAAGAGAGCGTCTGGACGGCGGGCGCGACGTAACGCATGGCGGACTGGGCGATGCGTCGGTAGTCCTCCACCGTGACGAATCGGCGGAGCTTGAAGACGACCCGTAGACCGCGCGTCGTCGCGTAGATAGCCGCCTCGGGCAACAAGGCTGCCAGGTCTTGAATGTACCCAGGCAGCTTGGGGATGTCGTCCTCGGGCCACGGGTCGTGCGGCTGACGGTCCAGGTCAATGAAGACGGCCCGCAAGTAGACCTCTCCGCCCTCGGAGCGGATAGCGGAGATGCCCGGCCTGGACTTCCCGCTGGTCAGACGGGGGAGGTGCTCTAGGCTGTCCCCCGTAGGCGTGATGATTCCATACCCGCCCGCGAAGGCGTCGTAGTCGAACTCCCGATAGAGCATCTCCTCCAGGTCGTAGCCTTGCACGTTGACGATGTCGTCAGGGTCACCAGTCCAGGCGACGGTCTTGAGCCCGTCGAATACAGGGTGCTTCACTCTTCCCTCCCTCACCCTCGTTTCGTAACACTTGGTCGTCTAGCGAGCCAAGTAACTCATCGAATTCGTTGAATAGCACCTTTCTCCGCCTCATCCAGACGGTCGTCTATCTTCTTGAGGAAGCAAGCGACGGTGGTGCGGGGCGGACGTAGGGACCGTGCGATGACGTAGAGCGCCTTCTCCGCACGTTGCAACTCTCCCTCCGATGCCCGAATAGGATTGTCCATGTACTCGCCTAGCACCGACGCCAGTTCGATGATGCGTAGTATCTTTCCTCTACGGTTGGTCGCCCGTTCGATGGTCTCGTTGAGCGGCGTCAGACGTCGCTCGGTGGTCCCTCGAACGGGTAACCCCGTATCCGCATACCAGCGGGTCTCGTCGTCGAGTCGAACGATACCGTGGGCCTGCTCTTCTACCTGGTGAAGCTCCTCGGTCTTCCCGTTACGGACGACCGCGACCACCTGACCAGGGAAGAACTCGTAGCCCATCAGTCTTCCCCGCAGCAGATGAGGACCAGACGGCTCTTGGCGCGCGTTCGCGCGACGTAGTCAAGGTTCTCTTCCTGCTCGACGTGCCACCCGCCCAGGCTAAGCGCGGCGCGTGAGGGGATAAGCTCGGTGCGGTAGAACCACACGTTGTCCCACTCCAGACC
>JAKMDG010000207.1 GCA_022428035.1 Longimicrobiales bacterium | reverse complement strand
CTCGTGCTCGAGGGAATCGATGTCGAGGCTGAACGCAGTCGGGATCGTATTCGCTTTGAGGAAATCGGGGGTGCCACGATCCGAGAACTCGACCTGGATGACGTGCGTATTGTCCCGGGACTGGGAGAGCCGGATCCCGTGCGTGCAATCGAAGTCCTGCCGGGTGTGGTATCTACCTCCGACTTCTCGGCCGCGTTTCACGTCCGAGGTGGATCCCAGGACCAGAACCTGATCCTGCTCGACGGCGTGCCGATCTTCTCTCCGTTCCACCTTGGCGGCCTCTTTTCCGTCTTCAATGCCGATATGCTCGATCGCGTCGAGCTGATGTCGGGTGGCTTCGCAGCTGAGCACGGAGGACGTGTGTCCTCCGTGCTCGAGATCGAGAGTGATGCCGGTTCAGGGGACTTTGGCGGTGACGCGGCCGTATCGCTGCTCTCGAGCCGGGTGGCTGTCGGTGGTCGTCTGCCCGACGGCGTGGCCAGCGCGCTCGGTCAGGCCAGCGTCCGGTACCGGGTATCAGCGCGTCGCTCGTACTTCGACGTGCTGTTCAAGCCCGCGTTCGAGTTCCCGTATCACCTGACCGACCTGCAGGCGGTGGTGGAGGGCTGGACGCCGTCGGGCGACCGCTTGACGGTCACAGCTTATTCGGGAAAGGACGTGTTCGACCTGACCCAGATTGAGGACGACGGTTTTCCTCTTCGCGTCGACTGGGACTGGGGGAACCAAGCCCTCGGCGTGCGCTGGAGTCACGCCCGGCGAGGCGGTGGCTCACTCGATCTTCGTGCCAACGTCAGTAGCTATGACACGGGCCTTCTCTTTACGGACTTCGACGATACCGACTTCAGCAGTCGGATCCAGCAGGCACAGATCAGGGCCGACCTCGACACGCGGCCGAGTCGCTACTGGAGTATGCAGGTCGGCTCCAGCATCGAGCGCATGGAGTACGAGAACAGCTTTTCGACCGGGGGCACGAGCTTTGGCAGCGCTTCGGGACGCGGGTGGCTTTTGGGCGGTTACGCTCAGGGGCGGTACAACCTCCCCCGCCGATGGCTGGTCGAGCTTGGTCTCCGTGCGGATGGCTTTCTGCAGGATCCCGGTGGTACGGTCTTCGAGCCGTCACCCCGACTCGCGGTGAAGCGCTTCCTCGGGAATGGAAGTCTTGCCGTGAAGCTGGCTGCGGGGCGGTACACGCAGTTTCTGCACTCGCTGCGCGATGAGGAACTTCCTCTGGGTCTCGATGTCTGGGTGATCGCCAGAGAGGACATCCCACACACGGTCTCCGATCAGATCCAGTTCGGGATCGAGGGATGGCGCGATATCGACTGGTTCTGGTCGATCGAGGGCTACTATCGCCACTTCGATGGGGTCGTCGCGCTGAACACGGCCGACGACCCGAACGACGATGCGGACGACATTCTTGGCGGCACCGGCTTGTCGTGGGGGGTGGATCTGATGGTCCGCAAGGAGACCGGTGATGTGAATGGCTGGCTTGCCCTGTCGTTTCTGAGGGCAGAGCGGAGTTTCCCCGATCAGTTGTCTCCGCTGACACCGGCCCCGGAGGTCACCTATGCGCCGATATTCGATCGGCGTGTCGATGTCGATCTGGTGCTGACGTATCCTGGCCCGTGGGGTTGGACCGGCGGACTACGCTGGAATTTCGGGACGGGAATCCCATACACCCGTGCTGCGGGCTCGTACGCCTACTACTCACCTCGCTATGTGGAGGGTGGTGGACTGGACTGGACGGGCGACGCGGACGAATCGGTGACGGGTGGTTACGGCGTTGTCCTCGCGGATCGAAATTCTTCCCGCTATCCGGTCTATCACCGTCTGGACGTGAGCTTGAGGCGCACCTTCGCGAAGGGTTGGGGAGCCCTGACCCCGTACGTGAACCTCGTGAACGTCTACAACCAGCGGAACGTCCTTTTCTACTTCTACCAGTATCAAGACACTCCGCCCGTGCGGGCCGGGATTTCGATGTTCCCGGTGCTTCCCACCGTCGGGCTGGAGATCTCTTTCTAATGCACGAGCGCATGCGGACGATCGTCTTGCTCGGTAGCCTCGGGTTATCTCTGGTCGTGCTCACCGCGTGCGAACTCGAGGAGATCACGATCGCAGAGGTGCAGGACGTGGTGATCGCAGAGGTCTACCTCGACGTCCGTTCCGAGCCGGGTGGCAACATCGCGCGCGCATTCCTGCATCGGACTGTGGGCGTTGAGGGCGCAGAGGTCCTGCCGTCGCTCAGCACCGCCACCGTGACGATGACACGTACGGATGGATACTCCTTTCCGCTGGTGGCTGAGGCCCGGGAGGAATGTGTGGAGTCTTCGCCTTCTGACGAACCCGGTGCGTGCTTCGTCGCCACGGCAGCGGCTGGCGTTATTCGCCCAGGGGACGTGGTGGAGGTACTCGTCGAGCTTCCGGAGGGCGGTAAGATCAGTGGCGCGACACGCATCCCTGGCTTGTTTGAACTCGATGGGATCACGGGGATCTGCGCCCTGCCGTCCGACCGCCTCATGACCATTGGTTGGTCACCGTCGGACGGTGCGTGGGCGTACCTGAACGAAACGTCCATTCGTGGGCTCCCAGACGCGCTGCGTCCGGAGGGAATCATCGTGGAGGACGACCCGCTATACCTGCTCGGGCTATCCATTTCCGACTCCGACACGAACGTGGTCTTCCCCTCACAGTTTGGCGTCTTCAATCGGTTCGCGCTGGATGCAGACCTGGCCATTCGACTTCAGGTCGGGCTTCCCGTTGGCACCTCGGCTGAGATCTCGATTACGGCAGTGGATCGGAATTATGTGAACTGGGCTCGGGGCGGGAACTTCAACCCTTCCGGTCAGGTTCGGATTCCCAGCCTTTCCGGAGACGGTACGGGCGTGTTCGGCGCGACGTTCGGTCTTGGATTCGACGTTCTTGTCAGGGACGTTCCGAGTGGCCTTCCGGCGTGCCCACTGGGTTGACCGGGCAGTCCAGCGCCAAGGATGACGAGTCGTCAGCGCGGGTCTGTTACCACGAAGATCTGACGGGCGAGCTCGGCGGAAACGGACCGCTCCAGTTCCGCGCCTGCGCCCGCGTCCAGCCACACAAGGATGGCTCCGTCTGCTGCGGGTGTCGCGCCGACCGTCACCTGAGTCCCGGGAACAAGCCCTTCTTCCGCCATCGACCGTAGATCCGCCGAGTCTTCGTCGCGCACCGCGCGAATTCGGAGCCGTGCACCCGGTGGGGCATCTGCGAGTGTAGTGAGGTCGGTCTCTTCGATCACGCCCGCCGGTGTGGGGATCGGCGCACCGTGTGGATCGTGGCTCGGGAAGCCGAGCGCTCGGGACATCTGCTCGATGAGCTGGTCCGAGGCGGCGTGTTCCAGGCGCTCCGCCTCGCCGTGCACATCGTCCCACGAATAGCCCAGGCGTTCGCACAGGTACGTCTCGAGAATACGATGCCGCCGTACGACCCGGAGTGCCTCGATCGTGCCGGTCTCGGTCAGGCGGACGCCTTTGTAAGGCAGATGCTCCAGCAGCCCGCTTTCGGCGAGTTTCTTCACCATCCCGGTGACAGAGGCGGGTTGGATGTCGAGTGACTCGGCGATCGCCGAGGTCGACGCGGTGCCCATGTGTTCGGACAGGGCGTAGATCACCTTCAGATAATCTTCGACGGAGCGGGAGAGGGGGCGCTGAGCCATGCGAGAACCTACCCCCCGCGCGGGTGAAGGTCGACCCGCACGCGCGGGCTCGATGGGCTATCTTTCGGCTCAGTCGCCGATTTCCATGGTGTGCCCCGGTTGCGCTGACCGCCGGGCCGGGAGCACGTTTCAGAGTACGGTTTTGCACCCCCATCAGGGCCAATGAGCGAACAGGACCAGGTACAGCCGTTTCACGCAAAAGGCACTGCTCCCGGGCAGGAAGCCGCCGATGTCGTGGCAGAGGTGCTCGCGCATGCCGCTGAGCGGGAGAAAGCCGGCAGGGAACGGGTGCAACAGAAGGGCCCGGCCAAGTGGATGATGCCGGTTACGGTCAATCTGGGTCTGCTCGCGGTGTATTTTCTTCTCGCGCAGCCTCAATGGATTGTGTTGAGTCCGCTCGAAGACCCGCGCGCCACGGCCGAGGTGGTTCAAGCCTCCCGCGAGGGTATCTACTTTGATGGCATTCAGCGGATTGAACAGTTCCAGCAGGCCAACGGGCGACTACCGACGTCATTGATCGAGGCAGGGAGCACGCTTGCCGACCAGGGTGTCGATTACTCCATGATCGACAGCAGGTACATCCTTGAGTTCACGATCGGAGAACAACGCTTCACCTTCGATTCGTCCATGCAGTCCGGCGCCGATT
>JAKMDG010000302.1 GCA_022428035.1 Longimicrobiales bacterium | reverse complement strand
CGGCCTCGAATAATGGTATGCGAGCGTTGCAGACGCGGTGTCCGCCAGTGACCGGAACGTCAGTCCGGCCTCGACTTCGGGCGTGAGGTCAAAGCGGGCAAAACCCTCGTTTCCGTCGACCGGAGGGCGCCACACCGGCATCTCGGCATACGGGCGGACACCATGCTCAGCGAGGAATTCCCTGGGGACCCAGGTGAAGGACGCCTCCGCGTTGGTCACAGCTCGGATGCCGTACAAGAGCTCGGCCATAGGCCTTGGCGTGTGCGGGCCCACACAGTTGAACTCACCCATCGTCGCGTCCTCCGCCAACTTCACCGTGAAGTCTGTGAAGTCACGCACATCGATGATTTGAACGGGGTCGGTCCCGTCCCCTGGCGCGAGTACCTCACCCCCCCGGTCGATCCGGACAGGCCAGTACGTGAATCGGTCGGTCTCGTCGCCCGGACCGATGATCAGACCGGGCCGGAGAATCGTAGTCCGCCCCGGCATCGTCTGCTGGGCAATACGCTCCATTTCGGCCTTGCCAAGGCCGTAGGGAAGACGCTCCTGATCGCGCGGCACGTCGGCGGTCTCGAACGTCCAGGTCGGGGCATCGGCCGTCATGGGCACCCGACTGACGTCCGCATACGCCGACCTCGACGAAACAAACATGAACTGATCGACGGAATCCTTGAGCGCCTCGGTGGCCAGCTCGATCCAGCTGCGATTGTTGGTCGCATTGTCGATCACGACGTCCCAGCGTCGCCCACTCAGCGAGGAGTAATCCCCGTTACGATCTCCGACCAGCGTCTCGAGGTACGGGAACATGTTCCGCCCCGAGCCCCGGTTGAACAATGTGACGCTGTGTCCGCGGTCGAGGGCTGAGCGCACCTGGAATGGCCCGATGAACCCTGTTCCTCCAAGGATCAGGATGTTCAGGCGGCGCGGTGCCTCTTGCACGATCCGAGCCCCCCAGTGATCTGCAGGTCGGAGCGGATCGATATCAGATGGAGCACCGGCCACGGGTGTAGCATCGAGTGCCTGCGCGGCCAGAGCCCCGCCAGCCGACAGCTTGAGGAAGTCCTTCCTGGTAGGACTCATCAGGCCCCAGCCCCGGCTGACATCGTCTTCATGATGTCTTCAAACGCGTTCATGAAGCGGCCCATCTCTTCCTCGGTACCGATGGAGACGCGGAGGTGGTCGAGCATTGGCGGGAAGTCGCGGCCCACGGCAACACCGCGCTGACGGAACGCCTGCCGGATCGGCGCGACTGTCTGACGCAGGTTCACCATGAAGAAGTTTGTTTGCGACGGGATGCACTCGTACCCGAAACCCTGCAGGTCGGAGATCGTCTGCTCACGCCAGCGACGGTTGTGCGCGAGCATCCGCTCCGAGGCAGGTGCATCATCCATGGACGCAACCGCACCCCAGCGAGCGAGGGCGTTCACGCTGCCGGTGCTGTACGGCCGCATTTCCTGAATCATGTCCGGAGGAGCGATGGCAAAGCCGATCCGCATCGCTGCCATGCCGTAGATCTTCGAGAAGGTCCTCGCAATCACGACGCGACGCCCCTCACGTACGTATTTGAGGGACTCTTCATAGGCAGGGTCCTCGACGAAGTGGTGATACGCTTCGTCGATCAGAACCGGAATGTCCGCGGGGATGTTATCGAGCAGATAGGCGATCTCGTCCGCGGTGACCGTTACGCCGGTCGGATTATTCGGGTTGCAGAGGTACACGAACCCGACGTCGCGTGCATTCCTGTTTGTCACATCGACCATGCGCTCAATGTTCTGCCGATAATTCGACTCGAGCGGCAGGAGGATCGTCTCGGCGTCGATCCCTGTCGCATGCGAGTAGACGGAGCCATACGACGGCTCGACTCCGACCACCTTCTTGTCATGGGCGAGCCAGGTCAGGCCGACGACGTCGAGGATCTCGCCAGAGCCGGCCCCCATCATCACATGGTCGCGTGAGACGTCGTGAGCATCGGCAATGCGCTGCTGCACATTGTTGTCCGGATAGCCGTAACGCATGGAATACTTGAATGCGTACGTCATCGCCTCCCGCGCCTTCTCGGACGGACCGAACGGATTCTCGTTCGACGAGAGATGTGCGAGCGCATCGTATTCGTCGACCTGGGACTGAGGCACGCGGTGCATCGGGGCGCCGCCGGGCAGGTACCGGATGCCACGCTCCGTGGCTCTGCGCACTCGCGCTTCTGCCACCTGAGGCGTGAGCCCCATCGTACCCAGTGCCGCAGCTGCGGTGGCTCCGCCGATGAAGTGCCGACGAGAGACGTTGCTGCTCATGACGCATTCCTCCTGACTGTCGCAGGCCCGACGGCTAAATCCGCACGGGTCCCGTGGAGTCAGAATCCGGTGTTCCGGTGAGTTGCGCAACCGATCTGGTGGCGAGCGGGCGTCGTGGACTCCCGGGCTCGCGCGCTCTTCTCTGTCGGTGACGCAGTGCGTTTACCAGAGAATGACCTGGTACCCGTCTTGTTGAAGCACCGTCATGGCTGTCATGGCACTGAGCGCGAGCTGGACACCGGGCAATAGCTGCCCTGCGTCAATGCCACGCGAGCCGGCCGTCTGTCCACAAAGAATGACCTGTCCACCACCGGCGATGATTTCTGCGATCAGATCCTTGTTCGGGTTGTCGACGCCATGTGCTGCCTGGTAGTACTCGTCCTTCAGCAGCTCCAGCGAGGCACCACCGTGTACGACGCCAGCGACCCGAACGTGCTCACGGGGGACGCCGGCCCGAGCATGCATGTTCAGATAGCGGGCCATCGTGTTGAGGCTCTGGTTCGTGCGGTCGGGGCTTCCTGCGGGCGCCCTGAGCTCGAAGACCGCCTTGTACAGCCGATCCATCGGGGTCTCGAAGGTCGGGTTGGCGACGGAGTAAGTCGGGCCACCAGCGTTCACGATCGGGCCGGTCGTGGCCTGGCCGGCCGCCGCACTCGCGAACACGGTGAGCATGACAAAGGAGAGCGAACTGGTGCGCATAGCCCTATCCGTGGTGATGGTGATGACCGTCGTGCGAGTGGTCGTGATCATGTCTTCCCTGATGGAAGACAACATGTACGAGCGATCCGCTGACGAACGCTTGATACAGTTCGGTCCCGGGCCCGTGAACGCCAGCTAGAAATTCGATAACGAGGCCGTATCCTGCGAGGGTCGCGAGGACGATGGAGCCCACGCCTGCGGCCGCTGCAGTCCAGCCGAAGCGCGGACGAATCAGCCACCAGATGACAAGGCTGACCGGGATTCGATGCAGGATCACGGCCGCGGCGAACGCCGCTTCGACCGGGGCTGTGCCGGGCACCAGTGCGGTCCCTTCGAGCGCGGCGTGTAGCACCAGGCCCGAGAGCCCGACGACCATCGCAAGGTTGTCCGTCTGTTCAGCCAGTGCCTGCGAGGCCCGCTCGATCAGGGCAGGGAGGATGAACCCTCCAGTGACGGCTACGAGCGCGAGAACACTCCGGTCCTCCCATGCGTGCGGCAGGACCTGCCAGGCCACGAGGAGCGGCACAGCCACGTACACGAAATTGTCCACGGCCTCGACGGCTCGGGGATGGTCGTGCAGGACCCGATAGAGCACGGGCCCGAGGAGGGGGGCGACCAGCGCCGCAAGCAGATACTCCATAGACTTTGGGTCGCTCAGCGAACCCCTACGATACCTCGGATCGACTCGATCAGCCCGGGTGAATCCCAGCCGATGCCATGTCGAAAGACAACCTCGGTCGCGTGCAGGTTTCCGGCCGCCTCGAGGTCGGCGTCAATCAGCACGAGGTCAGCCACTTTGCCCGCCTCGATTGAACCGACGTCCCCGTCGATCCCGAGTATCCTGGCTCCGTTCAGGCTCATGATCTGAACGACCTCGGGCACGGAGAAGCCGGCCTCGAGCAGGAGTTCGTAGTTACGCTGGTCGCCATATCCCGGAGGCGCGGCACCGTATCCGGTCGGGTCCACACCGGCAGCCAGCAGGCCACCCGCGTCGACGAAGGCCCGCTCGTATTCCATAGCCTTGTCGAAGACCGCAGGGTCAATCGCGCCTTGGCCGGCGCGCCGAGCGATCGCGATCGCGCGGACTTCTTCGGCGATCTCCGGTGCGAGTACGTCGTACACACGCTCGTCGATCGGTGGCCGACCCGAGACCGAGATCTCGTAGACGACGAGCGTCGACGTCATCGCGACGTCGTTGTCGATCATGTCGCGGAAGGTCGCCTGCACCTCAGGTCCGTTCACGTCGAGGTTGGCGTAGTCACTCCGGAATCCGGGTGGGCACTCGTCCGGCTGCTTGTTCGGATCGTATTCAGAGTTCGCGAAGAGCCCGTGCTCGAGGTTGTCGATGCCCAGCGCCACTGCTTCCCGATATCCGACGGAGCAGAGGTGCGCGGTGACCTGCACGCCGTTGCGGTGCGCCTCTTCGATCGCGGCGCCGAGCTCCGCGCGGGAGATCCAGGTGTACGCCTTGAACCAGGAGATACCTTCCTCCGCCCAGTACCGCACGACGCGTCGTGCCTGCTCTGGTCCTTCCAGACGGGTCATCGTCGACGGGCCCTGCTCACCGGTAAGGTATGGCCCCGTGGCGTACATGGTCGGGCCGATGACCCGGCCGGCTTCGATCTCTCGCTGGAGGTTCAGCTCGGCGTATGGCTGCTGGGCGCCGGTCGTGCGGATTGTGGTGACGCCGGACGCCAGGTAGAGCCGTGATCCGGAGAACGACAGCTGGGCTGCGCGGCCGTTCCCACCGGTGTAATACGAGTGATTGTGTAGCCCGACGAGTCCGGGGATGACGGTCTTTCCGGAGACGTCGACGACGTTGGCGTTATCGGGGACCCGGATCGACCCCGAGGGACCAATCGCCGTGATTCGGTCTCCCTCGATCAGGATCGTCTGATCCATCATCGCGGGAGCACCGGTCCCGTCGATCACCTTCGCGTGGGTCAGCGCTACGGTACCGCTTGGGATCGCGACGAACTCGTCGAAATTCTGGGCAGCCAGAGGAGCGACGCTCCCCGATATGGCGAGGAGAAGCACAGGTACGGAGCGAATCAGCAATCTCATTCTCGGTTTCCTTCGACGTCGAAGACGAACCTCATACCGGACTCGAGGTGCTCTGCGATGTGACAGTGCACCATCCACCGGCCGGGGTTGGAGAGTTCGAGCAGGATGTCGGTCGTCGACCCCGCCGGCAACAGCACGGTGTCCTTCCAGACCATGTTCTCGTTGGGCACGCCGTTCTGCTCGAGCACGAGGAAGCGTTGCCCATGAATGTGGAGGGGGTGCTGCATCGCATGGAACGCCGCCCGATCATTGGTGACGCGGATCTTCACGACGTCACCGACACGGAAGTCCCAGTCGATCGCGTCGTTCTCGGCTCCTGTTCCCGGATCACGCAGAATCCAGGAGACCTCCTCACCGCTCGTCGCCCAGTTCATAATTGGCATGGTCCCCGTCCACTCCACAGGATTGAAGTAGACCCAGTCGAGGTTCATGGACTGCTCGATTGGCATCGGGAGGTTGGCGACCTCGAGCGTCATGACGAGCTCGTGGTCGGGTGGGGTGTCGAACAGGTGACGATATCGGTCGATATCGGAGACGACGTCGTCATGCGTTCGGAGGGTCGTAAAGCTGTGCCCGTGCACGTTCTCGTCGGCCTGGCCGAGGCGATCGGCAGCAATCATGTCAACGCCGGCGGCACCACGCGTGGGTCCGGAAACGGCGACACGCCCCAGCACGGACTCTTCGGCGAGGAAGAGTCCCTGCCGGTGGTTGATCCCCTGAACGCGGTTGAGTAGCGCCCACGCACCTCCCGACGGGAACTCGACCTCGACCGTGTATCGTTCCGCCGGAGCGATGACTGCGCTCTCGGTCAGAGATTCGCGCTCGAAGCGACTCACATCCGACGCGATCACCTTGATCGGGAGTGGTGCATCGTCTGGAGCATCGGTCGAGCGGAATGAGATATTGAACGTCCGGGTGTTCGACACGTTGGTGAAGTGGAAGCGGACGACGTCGCCCGCCTCGACCTCGAGGCCGTACTCGGGCTCGCCGTTCGTAAGGAATACGTTTCCGAAGCGGCCCATCAGCATGTAATTCGCTGATTCGTCACCGAAGGGGATGACGTCGTCTGGCCCCAGCAGCAGATCGTCGAGCATGACGACTTCTTCGTGGTCGACCTCGTTGTAGTACCCGGCCGCGACGGGCTCAACGAGCATGTTGCCTGCAAGGCCCAGCTCCTGCTGAACATCTTCGCGGTGATGCGGGTGGTACCAGTAGATCCCCGGGTCCGGGAAATAGATCTGGTATCGGAACGACTCGCCGGGCTGGACCGGGTCCTGGGTCACGCCCGGCACGCCGTCGTAGCGGTTGTCGAGCCTGAGGCCGTGCCAGTGCACGGCGGTCGGCATCGGGGTGTCGTTTCGGAAGTTCACGAAGACCGTCGCAGCTTCGGTGACTTCGATCAGTGGTCCGGGGATCTGACCATTGAAGCCCATCATGACGAGCTCTCGGTCACCGACGGTCTTTCGGACGAACGCTGCCTCGAGATCCAGCGTGCCTCCATCTGGAAGGCGCACGACCTCGCGGGGGCGAGCTTCGGGGAGTCCGGTCGGATCGTCGGTCGGGCGCAATGGCGACACGACCGGGCGAGACGACATCACACCGGGGAGCATGGGAACACCGTCGTACATGGGGGGCATGTCCCAGCGCTTTTCCGAGGTGGCCCCCATCGGCATCGCCATCCCTTCTTCGGCGGATGGCGCGAGGGCGAGCAGGTCGTGCGCTTCCATGCGACTGGAAGGAGAACGCCCGCGCACAATCAGCGGGCCCTCCCGTTCGATCACGTCCGCTGACGCTTCAGCCGTCACCCACACGAGATACTTATTGAACGCGACGGTACCCAGGTCGTTCTGTCCATTGGTCACCTCGCCGAGGCGTACGACCGGATCCAGGGCGAGCGGAGTGGCCCACGCGACGTACGTCGTGTACGGCCCCAGTGTGGATGGATCCGGCAGCCGAGCCAGCCACGCGATCAGTTCGTGCCGGTGGGTTCCGTCGGCTGTGACCGTAACACCGTACGGAGACCAGGGGCGTCGAATCTCGATCACACCGGCAGCCTCGCCCCCACGAGTCGTCGAAAAGAGATCGATACAGTTCAGATCGGACGCTGGGCGGCTCGAGGACGATCCGTCGCGTTGGCGCACCGGCGGCTCGGCGGAGAAAAGGGACACACCGGTGGCGGGTGGGCGATCCGAGCAGACGTCGGTGACACCGGGCACCTGAGCCACGACTCCCTGCGTCACGACCAATATGACGACGAGTGCCGTGCTACCGATCAGGGAGACTCGGAGGCGCTGCCCGAGATGACGATGAGGAACATGACGATGCATGGGGTCACATTCGCCCTGCTGTCCGTAACGAGCAACGCCGTGCATGTCGTGGCAACGGCTTTTCGATCGACCGGGCGTATGGAGGTGCGGCAAAAGTGATCGAGAGGTAGAGAGCCCGTTGACCGAACGAGTACTCAGGGGTCAGATTTAGGCACGCCTAAAAATACTCCTCCATTCCACCCATGGTCAATCCAGTACTGGCACTCGCCGTATTCGGCCTGCTCCTTATCGTGTCCGCGCTCATCATGTGGCCAGGATGGGGCCTGATTGCACGCCTCAACCGGATGACCCAAATGAGCGAGCGGGTTCTTCTGGAGGATGCGCTCAAGCATGTCTACACATGCGAGAGTATTGGCCGGTCATGTTCGCTGGAGAGCCTCGCTGGTCAGCTGGAACTTTCGACCGGCAGGGCCGCGGAGCTGCTCGGCGCACTGGCCGCGTCGAGCCTGATCGTGAACACACCGGAAGGCCCCCGGCTTACCGACGGGGGTCGCGATTCGGCCCTGAGGCTGGTCAGGACGCACCGGCTTTGGGAGCGCTACCTGGCAGACCGCACCGGTGTACCGGCAGGGGAGTGGCACGAGGAGGCGGAACGAAAAGAGCACACGATGAGTGAGGCCGAAGTCGATGCACTCGCGGCCCGGCTCGGCCACCCGGCCTGGGATCCGCACGGTGATCCGATTCCAACGGCCGGAGGAGAGCTCCCGATGCTCGACCGAAACTCCCTCTCCAGTGCCGAAGTGGGACGGACCGTCGAGATCGTGCATCTCGAAGACGAACCTCGTGTCATCTACGACGCCCTTCTCGAGGGTGGAATCGATCTCGGTTCTCGTATCGCCGTGACCTCGAACGACAACTCAGGTGTGGGTATCCGTGCTCGGGGCCGGACGTGGCAGCTCGATCACGTCGTTGCAGGTAATGTGACCGTCCGCCTTCTGCCCGAGTCGGAGAGTGCGGACGCGCCCGTCACGACGCTGCTCGATCTGGAGATCGGCTACTCGGCTCGGGTCGTCGGCATCTCGCCCGCGTGCCAGGGCTCCCAGCGTCGTCGGCTTCTGGATCTCGGCGTGGTGCGTGGTACAATGATCGATGCCGCCTTCGGAAGCGCTGCCGGTGATCCGGTAGCGTACCACATTCGCGGCGCGCTCATCGCTCTGCGGGACGAGCAGGCCGAGTGGATTCGGGTCGAGCTGTCCGACGCCGTCACGACCGAAGGGGTCGCCTGATGGTCGCGCTTGCTGATCCCTGCGTGTCGTGTGCCCAGCAC
>JAKMDG010000301.1 GCA_022428035.1 Longimicrobiales bacterium | reverse complement strand
CAAGAGGGGCATACGTATCCAGGTCGACGCCACCGGCGTCGTTCGAATCAAGGAGTAGTGTCGGGCTTGGGGGAGTCCATCCCGAGGTCTGTTGTTTTGACAACGCAGCGCTCGATAACGTTGATGTTACCCTATAAAGTCTTCGCCTCAACTCCCGACCGGTTCGTTGCGTACTTCGCGCCCACGGCCCATCCGAGTCGAGCTCTTGCTCCTCGGCTCGGCACTTCTCATGTACCCGGGTCTCCGACCGGTCGCACTCGACGCTCAGGTCAATATCGAGGTCCTGCGCGTGGACAGCCTTCCACTGGGCCGTTCTGGTTCGGTCGGTGGCGACCTCTCGATCCGCACCGGTAATGTGGACTTCATCGCGCTGGATGTTCGCGCGCGTGTGTACGACGTATTCCCCACGGAGACCCGACTCCTCGTCGGGAACGGAGGACTCGGCTTCCTTGCCCAGAGTCGCTTCGCGTCGAACGGCCTCCTGCACTACCGACGTTCGTACACCGAAGTCTCTCGCTATGCCGACCCTGAGTGGTTTGGTCAGCTCAACTACGACCGTGCCCAGCGGCTGACCTTCCGAGCGGTGATCGGGGGCGGCGTTCGAACCTCGTTCGCACAGGGTGACTGGGGGCAGTTCGGAGCAGGATCTTCCGGCTTGCTCGAATACGAGCGTTTGGCACTCGGCGAGGCCGCGGTACACGCGAAACGCACGTTGGAGGTGCGGTGGAGCAACTTCCTCACATTTCGTGTCGTTCCCTCGGAAACGTTTGTCATCACGTCGACGACCTACGTTCAGTCGGCGCTGGCGGATCTCGGAGATTATCGAGCACTCGAAAACCTTCGTCTGTCGGCCTCCGTGACGGAGACGCTGGCGCTGACGGTCAGCTTTGATCTTCGCTATGACAGCCGACCGCCGGATGGACTCTCAGCGCTGGACACACGATTGCGAACCGGGGTGACGTACACATACTGAACATCTCTGCCGAAGTGGAAAACAGCGGTGAAATCGTGATCGTGGGCGCAGTGTACGATGTGGCTTCCGAACAGGTTCGCATGCTCAGAACGAAGAAGCCCCTGCGTAAGCAACTTCGATCCATTGACTGAGTGCGCTTTCACCGCGATCTAATGATGTCTGGGGAAACCCGGACATGCAGTACCTGGGGGTGGATTCTCCTTTGAGAGTGGCCATCCCCGGAATCTTTTGTGGCGAAAGTCACACCCATGCGAACGAGTCGCGTGGTCTGTTAGGTCGGTAAGTACGTATTGCGTCGTTCCGACTTTTTCAACCTGGGGAGCGCACATGCGTACCAAGGGCACCGTGAAGTGGTTCAATGATCAGAAAGGCTTCGGCTTCATTACTCCTGAAGATGGAAGCAAGGACTGCTTCGTCCATCACAGCGCCATCCAGGCCGAGGGGTTCAAGACCCTCGCCGAGGGCGCAACGGTTGAGTTCGACATCGTTGATGGGGCCAAGGGACCAGCGGCTGAGAACGTCGTCGCCCTGTAGCCATTAAGTCGCGCGGCCCGTTTTTACGGGTCTCTCGACCGTAGTCAAAACGATGAGGCCGGTCCGCTTGCGGATCGGCCTCATTCGTTTGCGGGTGTGCGAACGCAGATTCGACGCGGACGCCCGGCCTGCTTTTCTAGAGGGCACGCAACAGCGTGCGTCCCATCCATGGCTCGCGCCCCATTCCTCTGCCGTTCGCAGTCTGCGGGCGTCAGACTCATGCCGATGAGCTCCGCTCTGGCGAGGCCAACGGGGAAGGCACGAAGTGGGCGGATATGCTCGGTCGGCCACGGGCTATAGAGCCCAGCCCGAAGATACCCCGCGCGCTTCAGCTGGGCTGCAGGGCCTCGACGAGACGAGGCATCGCATTTCCGAGCTGAGCCTCGACCTTAGCCGTCGCGAGATCGTCCGCGCGGGTGGGCCCGAGGTTGACCACCCCGATCGGGAGAGCTCGCTCTACCGCGCCGTACACGAAGCGGCGACCTGAGTACACGGTGAGAGAAGACCCCACCACCAGCAGCAGGTCGGCACGGTCGACCATGCGCCAGCATTCCTCGACACGGAGCTTCGGAACGTTCTCCCCGAAGAAGACAACGTCAGGCTTCAGCGTCCCCTCGCACTGGTCACATCCCGGGACCACGAAGCCAGCGTAACGATGGTCGCCAAGTTCAGCGTCACCATCGGGCGCAGACTCCGCCCTGACTATCCCTCCGAGCCAGTGAGGATTCTGATCCTCGAGCCTCGTCTGCATGTCCGAGCGTGTCTCCTTCTCACCGCAATCGAGGCAGATAACCGACCTCAGAGAGCCGTGGAGCTCTATAACGTTTCGGCTTCCTGCCTGGTGATGCAGGCCATCGACGTTCTGAGTGATCAGACCGGTGACGTGTCCAGTGCGCTCCAGGTCGGCGAGCGCGTGATGGGCAGGGTTCGGTTCGGCTCCCCGCATCTTCCCCCATCCCACAGTGCTGCGAGCCCAGTACCGCTGGCGCGTCTCCATCGAACGCACGAAGTCGCCGTACTGAACGGGTTTTCGAGCGCGGAGTCGGCCCTCCGGCCCACGGTAGTCGGGGA
>JAKMDG010000103.1 GCA_022428035.1 Longimicrobiales bacterium | reverse complement strand
ACCGTACACGTGATGACGAATGGAGATCAGGTTCTGGCTGACCGGATCGCGGATGACATGAATGACTTCATCTGGCGGGTCCGTGAGGACTTCGCTGTGGGTGGCTACCCGCTCCCGGAAGACGCTGCGCGCCAGGTTCAAGCCGCGATCAGGTCCGGTGAGATCCCGGTGGCCGTCGGGGATCACTCTGATCGCCCCGGCGACGCCACGCATATTTTCAAAGCGTTCGAAGCAGCCGGCATCGAGCGAGTGCTTCATGGCGCCATCAGTGATCCCACCGTACTCGAGCGCCTTGTTGCGGCAGGTGCTTCATCGGGTGACGCGTTCGATGAAGAGATCGGTGGCTTCACACCGTCGGGTGGCTCTCCGGCCCGTCTCATCGGCGAACTGGCCTACCTCGGTGCGTGGCGAGGCTACGACCAGGTGGCGGTCGTTCGGTACGGCAGTGGAAGTGCAGTCATCATCGTGCCGGCGTACACGCAGATCACCGATCCCGAGGCGTTTCGATTCGGCCCGCTGGATCCATCCGAGTTCGACGTCTTTGTGGTGAAGTCACGCGTGCACTTCCGTCGAGGCTTCGACGAGACCGGTTTCGCCCCGACCATCGTCGTGGTCGAGGCCCCGGGCCCGTTCGTCGGGACGACGTACCTCGATGCGCTGCCTTACGAGAACGTCGATCTGTCCACCCTCTTTCCATACGGCGAGCCAGCCGGCCGATAAATGCCCTTCATCCTTCTCGTCGGTGGCGTTCTCGGACTGTGGATCGGTACCCAGTTCGCGGTTAGCGGGGCGGTTCGGCTTAGCGAGCGATTTGGGCTCTCAGAAGGATTTGTCGGTCTTGCGATCCTCGCGCTCGGTACGGATCTGCCGGAGGTCGTCGTCGCAGTAGGCGGAAGCCTGCAGCAGTTACGTGGGATCGATGCGTCGGGTGTGATCGTAGGGTCTGCGTTGGGTAGTGTGATTGCCCAGGGGTCATTGGTGATCGGGATTGCGGGCCTTGTCACCTACCTACCGGTTGCGCCTAGCATGGTCCGCCGAGACGGCACCGTACTTCTTCTCTCCGTGGCGGCGGTCGCCGTTGTGGTCTGGGACGGATCGGTGAACTCGGTCGAAGGCACGGTGCTCGTGTTGGCGTGGGGCATTTACCTGGCGAGTCTCCTCCTTGGTGAGCGACGCCGGCGTCCACTCGATGCGGAAGAACTCGAAGCGATCGATGCGATCAAGTCCCGAATGCCGCCGCTCCTTGAAATCGCCCTGGGGCTCATAATCGTCACCATGAGTGCCCACGCCGTCGTGACCGGGGCGGTCAGTCTCGCGCACACGCTTGGGGTGACGCAGACCATGCTCGGCGTGGTCTTGATCGGTGTCGGGACCAGCCTTCCTGAACTCGCCCTGTCATTACGCGCAGCTATCGAGAAGCGGGCGAGTATGTCGGTGGGAAACGTCATCGGCAGCAATATCTTCGACCTGCTCATTCCGGTGGGGCTCGCCGCAATGATTCACCCCATCCGCGTAGAAGCGGAGACCATCTTCTTCGATTTGCCGGCGCTGCTCGTCCTCTCGGGCGTCCTCCTCTTTTTCCTCCACCGGCGCCGCGGTGTGCAACGACATGAAGCCCTTACTCTCGTCGTTCTGTATGGCGTCTACGTGGTTGTCAGGATCGGAGCAGGTCTCCCGTGAACGGCGACAGGGAATCCAGGGGGACCATTCGGTCGGGAAGCCCCGCGCAGGGGTCTCAGGTCTCATCCGGCCCACCGTGGCATGCGATGCCCGCCGAGGAGGCTGTCGCACTCCTTAGCAGTCGGCTCGAAGGCTTGACCAGCCAGGAGGCGCAGGAGCGACTCGGTCGGTATGGCCCGAACGAGCTTCCCCGTGCGAGGCCTGTCCGCGCCCTACGGATTCTCATGGATCAATTCCGCAGTGTCGTGGTGCTGCTCCTGGTCGGGGCCGCCATCGTGGCCATGCTTCTTGGAGATACGCTCGAGGCGGGAGCGATTGCGGTCGTGCTGGTGATCAACACGGCGATCGGATTCGTCGTGGAACTACGCGCCCGGCGAGCGATGGACGCCCTCCTCGGATACGAGTCTCCTACAGCTAAGGTCCGGCGAGACGCCAGCGTCGAACTCCTGACGAGCACGGAGCTCGTCCCCGGCGACGTGATCGAGCTGGAAGAGGGGGACGCTGTGCCGGCGGATGCCCGACTGATCGAGGCGTCGGCACTTCGGGTGAACGAGGCGTCGCTGACGGGCGAGTCGCTCCCGGTCACGAAGGAGGTTGATAGCCCGCTGGCGCCCGACGTGACGCTCGCAGACCGTGTCACGCTGGTCCATTCCGCCACCTCGGTCGTCGCGGGGCGCGGCGTTGCGATCGTATGCGAGACCGGGACCGAGACAGAGATCGGACGGATCGGTACGCTGCTCGCCACTGTCGAGGCAGGCACGACACCGCTCGAGGCCCGTCTCGATGCCCTGGGACGAAGACTGGTGTGGATCACGCTCGGCGTCGCCGCGCTGGTCACGGGTCTCGGTGTCGTTCGAGGTGAAGAACTCCGTCTCATGATCGAGACCGGGGTCGCGCTGGCGATCGCGGCAGTCCCCGAAGGCTTGCCTGCGGTGGCGACCATCGCTCTTGCGATCGGGCTGCGTCGCATGGCTCGGCGCCACGCGCTTGTTCGACGCCTTGCGGCTGTCGAGGCTCTGGGCGCGACCACCGTCGTGTGCACGGACAAGACCGGTACACTCACCGCGGGTACCATGCGGGTGACTGCGTTCTCTCTGGGTGGATCGGTGATCGAGCTTGGGAAGAACGCAGGAGACGCACCGTCCGCGCGCCTGGCCCGAGCCTGCGCACGTACTACTCGGGCAACGATCTCGCCCGGGACGGGCGAGGCGTTTGGTGACCCTACCGACGGTGCGCTCCTTCGTCTCGCACTGGATCAGGGGATCGATCCCGAGGGAGAGCTTCTCCGCGCACCTCGCCTCGACGAGATCCCGTTCGATACCGCGCTCAGGCTCAGTGCATCGATTCATCAGGGCGAAGATCTCGAGAGAATTTTCGTGAAGGGGGCACCGTCCGCTTTGCTCGATCGCAGCGTCCGGACGGTTGGCGAGGTCGGTGATCGGCCGCTCGATGATGCCTCGCGAGCAGTCTGGATGCAGGCTAACCAGGAGATGGCGGCTCAGGGGCTCCGGGTGATTGCGCTCGCTGAGGGAGATGGAGTGAAGCCGGAGGGGCTCACCCTGCTCGGCCTGGTCGGGATTCTCGATCCGCCGGCCGAGGGCGTGCTCGAGACGATCGGACTTCTCAGGGCGGCTGGTATCCGAACCGTCATGGTGACCGGAGATCAGAGGGCGACGGCTGAAACGATCGCAGATCAACTCGGTGCCCGACGCGCGACCTCGACGTCACTCGAGGGGCGGGAGATTGCGGCCCTGGACGCCGTCCAGCTCCAGGCGGCGCTGACACAGGCTGACATCCTTTCCCGCGTCACACCCGAGGACAAGATACGAATCGTCAACGCACTGAAGGCATCCGGCGAGGTGGTCGCCATGCTCGGCGACGGGGTGAATGACGCACCGGCACTCAAGGGTGCGGACGTCGGGGTCGCGATGGGAGGGCGAGGAACCGATGTCGCCAAGCAGGCGGCGGCCATTGTGCTGGTCGATGATCGCTTCGCCACCATCGGGGCAGCGGTCGAGGAAGGCCGGGTCATTTACGACAATATCCGGAAGTTCGTCTTCTACCTGTTCAGTTGTAACATCGCCGAGGTGGCGGTCATTCTCGGTGCGAGTCTGGTCGGGGCGCCCGTGCCCCTGTTCCCACTCCAGATCCTCTGGCTCAACCTGGTGACCGACACGTTCCCGGCGCTCGCACTCGCAATGGAGCCGGCCGAGCCGGATGTGATGCGTCGGCCTCCTCGTGATCCCGATCAGGGCATCTTTTCGCGTAGCTTCGTTCGCGCGATCAGCCTGTATTCGACCTTGATCACAGTGTCGACGCTGGCAGCCTTCTTCTGGACGCTAGAGCGAGGAGCTCCCGAGTCGGCGACCACGGTCGCGTTCATGACGTTGGCGCTTGCGCAGCTGTTCCATCTGGGGAACGCCCGCAGTCGGACTGCTGTACTTCGCCCCCACCGAGCCTTCGCGAATCGGTGGGCCCTTGGCGCCGTCCCGCTCGTGATCGCGCTTCAGATATTGGCGGTGAACTGGTCGCCGCTTTCCAATGTCCTTCGCACTCAGCCTCTGGCGACCGGTGAGTGGGTACTCGTGTTCGGGCTGGCCTTGATCCCTGCCGTGGTGGGCCAATTGCTTGGTCTGCGCGGGGGTACAGCGGCGGACCCCCTCCCACGGCCGGCTTAGGGGTTTTCCCGACGGACCCGCCGCGGCGGCGCCTGTAACCTTCCCTCCAGAAGGTGCGCAGCGTCTGAAAAGGAGGTTGGTGATGAGGACCCGCTTCGTAGGATGGATGGCCTTTGTGGCGTTCACCGCGGCATGTGGACTGGGGGTCGTCGCGGGTGCCGACTTCGACCCCGGGGCTGATTTTACCCGGTATGCCACATTCATATGGGACGAGCCGGACGACCGTCCGGTTGGTGACCCTCGCCTCGAGAACAACCCGTTCTTCGATGAGCGGCTCCATGCGGCTATCGCGGTCGAACTCGCTGATCATGATATTCGGGCGGGAGCCAACGGTCCCGGGCTCATTGTCCACCATCACGCGACGGTTCGGAATCGAGTCGACGTGTACGAGGTCGATGAGCGCGCCGGTTATGGTCGGCCCGCGGGGTACAATGAGGGCGCGCAGGTGATCCAGTACGACGAAGGGACGATCCTCGTCGATATCGCCGATGCAGAGACCAAGGCCGTGATCTGGCGTGGATGGGCCCAGTTCGACATTGGCCGCGCGCTGGCCAATCCTGACGTGATGGATCGTGCGATTCAGGAGGCGATCGGCCAGATGTTCGAGGATTTCCCGGGCCGGTGAGGACACGACCCGGGTGAACTGATCGTCCGGATACGAGCAACTTGAGGTCGCAGCGCCCGGACTGGCGGCGATGTATCGCCTCGCGCTGGCGCTGAACCCGAACACGCGCATAGCGGCGGGGGTCTCGTTTCTGATCTCTTTTGAGGTCGCACGCTGAACCACCCCCAACGCCGGGTCGACATGGTCTGGCCCGTGACAGGGGCCGGGCCGCTTCCGTATGTTGGCCGACACGTGAAGCGGAGGGGACGGACGAACGTGAAGTGTGCAGGGTGACTCGCACTCCGCTTCGTCCTGTGGAGCATGTGACCAGGGACGTCCGGGTGGCGTGATTCAGATTCTTCTCAAGGACATAGGCGCCGCGCATTCAGGCGGCTGACCCAACAGACAACTCAGGAGCAGGTACAGCATGTTCAAGCGCTCATTCATCATTTGTGCGGCCCTGGTCGCGACTGCGGCCTTCAACGCCGCCGAAGCCTCTGCGCAGGACGCGAGCCATCGGTTCGGCAGCTGGAAGATGGACTCCGATGCACCCGCGCCGGCGATCAACATCATGACGTATGCGGCGTGGGAAGACGGCGGTATGTCGATTACCGTGGCGGCCACAAACGCCCGGGGTCAGGACTCCGAGTGGGGCTACAACACCATGTTCGATGGTGAATTCCGCGAAGTATGGGGCCAGAACGGCTCCCAGACGTCGGTTGAGTGGGTGAACGAGACCACCACCCGCATCTCGAACATGCGCGACGGCCGCGTAACCCAGGTGATCATCAACATCCTGTCGGAAGACGGCAACACCATCGAAAACGAATACGTCCGTATGGACGAGAACGGGAAGATTACGGGCGTCGGGCACGCCACCTACCGACGGATGCAGTAGACGATCTACCGTCGGACCACACAGACGAGGGCACGACCGATGCGACTCCTGAACCCAATCTCCAGGGGCGCGATGGTCGTGCCCTTCGTGTTCCTCGGCCTGCTGCCTGCGCCGGCCATATCTCAGAGCGTCGATCTGCCTGCGGTTGCATCATGGCTGACGCCTGATGTCCCCACTGGGTATGAGACGCGCACAGTGCCGTGGCTGGCAGAGGCCCTGCCGAACTGGTCTGTGGATCACTGGGGGAATCTGGTCCGGGTCGTAGGCTCGGGGACCCCTCGTCGGATCGTGGCATGTGCCCTCGATCGGCCGGCTCTCTCCGCGTCCCAGATCACCGATGACGGCTACCTCCGGGTGCACAGGATCGGCCGGGGATCACGGCATCCTCTGTGGGATCAGCAGTTCGAGGCCCAACAGATCCGGGTCATCACATCTGATGGCCCGGTAGCGGGCGTGGTCGCACGCAGCAACGGGCACTTCGCGGCGCAGCATCGTGACGAGACCAGTATCGTCTCGGCAGACGATCTATGGGTCGATCTCGGAGCCACGTCGGCTGCCGATGTGGACGCACTCGGCATCGGGCTGCTCGATCCGGTCGTACGCCACCTGCCGGCTTGGGCGATGGAGGGAGCAGTCGCTGGACCCGACGCCGGACGACGGGCAGGGTGCGCGGTCGTTGCTGCGGTCGCTGAGGCGGCGGCGGATTCACCTGATCGAGGCGAGATCCACTTCGTCATGAGCGCCCAGGAAGGCTTCGGCTGGGTTGGGCTGTCGTCATACGTCGCGCGCGGTGGCGACGTCGACCAGGTGCTCATCCTGGCGCCGGGTGGTGCCGTCCAGGTGAACGAGACGAGAGCAGCCAGCTCGTTCGGACGGATGGGCGGTGTGCTGGCTGACGCCGGACTCGAAGGCGTCCAGTGGGTGCAGCCTGAGGTCATGGCCGCGGGGGCTCACATGGAGGTGATCGAGGAGGGGCAGATTCAGACCCTGGCTCAACAGGCGGCGAGCGTGGCCGGTGAGAATGGGGAGCTCGAATGGGTGCGTGCTCCGGAGCGGACTCTGCTTCGGACGGACGCGTTCGACCCCTCGGTGGACCGAGTCGGTCAGGTGCTCACTGACCTGGTTGAACTCTACGGTGTGCCCGGCCACGAGTGGCCCGTCCGTCGTTACGTGCTCGAGAATCTGCCCGACTGGGCGCGGGACCAGGCTGTCGTGGATGACATCGGGAATGTCTGGGTCGAGGCGGGCCCAGACCGGGACACGACCGTGTTCATGGCGCATATGGACGAGGTCGGCTACGAGATCGAGTCGATCGACCCGGACGGCACCGTGTCGTTCCGTCGCCTCGGAGGAGCGGTCTCCTCCGCGTGGGAGGGCCAGACGGCGCTCCTGCACTTCGATCCAGCGGGCGCCCCGAGCACTCAGACTGCTGAAGGTCTCGACGCGTCAGATCACTGGAAGGATCACTCGTTCTCGGCGAGCGCACCCGCACCCCTGCGCGGCGTGTTTCTCACGCGAAGCGAGGCCGACCGCAAGAACCCACCGCCCGAACGGGCATGGTTCGGTCTCGACCGAGTCGGGCTCGAGGCTCGGGGGGTCCGCCCGGGTCTGTCGGTGACGAGCTACAAGGAAGGCCTCCGCATGGGCAGCCACCGGTTCGTCGCCCGGGCTCTCGACGACCGTGCTGGTACGGCCGCGCTTCTGCTGGCCATCAACGAGATCGACCCCGATGCACTGCCGGGGAAGGTGATCTTCGCCTGGTCGGTGCATGAAGAGGGTGGGCTCATCGGCGCTGGCGCCATGGCGCGTCGCTTTGCGCGCAGCACGCTCCGGATCTACTCGATTGACACCTTCGTCTCATCCGACACCCCGCTCGAATCTCCTCACTTCGCGTATGCCCCGCTCGGGGACGGCCCGGTACTTCGCGCGACGGAAAACTCGGGCGTATCCCCGGATCGAGAGCGCGCTCGCGTATTCCGTGCAGCGGAAGCCGCGGGTATCGAGATCCAGATGGGGCTCACCCAGGGCGGTACGGACGGCACTCAGTTTACGTACTACGGGTCGCCCAACCAGGGGCTTTCGTGGCCGGGTCGCTACAGCCACTCACCCGGTGAAGTCCTCGATCTGAGGGATCTGACGAGCCTGGCGCAGCTGATCCAGGCCGTGGCTCTCGCGGGCGAGAGGTGACGGGGAAGGAAGTCCGTCAACGCGGATGGCTGTGGGTGGGCCCGCGTTCTACCTTCTGCCCTCCGCTCGAAGTCTGAACCGTTACGGACCGCATCATGAAGCACATCGCTCTGACTCTGGCCTTCGTGGCCGTCATTCCCTCGGTACTCTCTGCCCAGCAGGAGGAGACGTACGATTACTGGCGTCCCCAGCGTGAGATGATCAGCCATGGCCAACAGGCGATCCTGATGTGTAACGGGCTGTTCACGGGGGAGCGCACGCTGGAACAGGTCTTCGCTCAGGAACTTGCGTTCCTGCCGCAGCCAGTCGGGACGACTCAGGGTGGCGACTACGTTGTCGACTGGGACCGCGAGGCCGTCGCCATCGGGGCGTCGGGTGGCACGCCCATCATGCGGGCTGCGTTCCGTGAAGGGATCGGCTGCGTCATTCTCTCGCCGGATCAGACGTTCGAGGACATTGACGACCTTCCCGCGTTGACCATGGCTCCGCCTTCCGGAGACGCGGCTGAGATCGCATGGCCGGATGGGGATCTCGTGGAGGAGATATCGCTGTCGCCGGGGGTGGACGGTGACGCGCTTCAGGCGGCGTCAGACTGGGCGTTCGATCGTGAGTCGCCCGAACAGGTGACGCTGTCGCTGATGGTTGTACACGAGGGCCGGATTATCCACGAGCGCTACGCTCCCGGCGTGGACGTGACGACGAAGACGCGTACCTGGTCGACCGCGAAGAGTATCGCGGTCACCCTGATTGGCATGCTGGTAGACGAGGGGGTCATGTCTCTCGACGAGCCGCTTGGTTTCGAGTGGCTCCCCGAGGCTCGCTCGCCGGAAGCCGATCCGCGCAACGACATCACGCTGCGTCATGTTCTGAACATGTCGAGCGGGTTGGAGACCGTGGACAACCAGGGGCTGGAATACGCGATCGGCTCGGGGCTGTCCTATTGGGCAGGTACCAGTTCGATCGTCGGGGCGCGCAGTCGCGCGCTCACACGCGAGCCGGGCACGTTCTGGGACTACGAGAACTACGACACCCTGCTCGGCGTGTACGCGATGAAGCTCGCGCTCGGAGACGACCAGACATATGCCGAGTTCCCGCGCCGCCGCCTCCTCGACAGGATCGGAATGCGGAACACGTTGCTGAGCACGGACCGGTTCGGTGACTTCATCCTCAGTAGCCAGGTCTATACGAATGCGCGCGACCTCGCGCGCTTCGGCCTGCTCTATCTGAATGGAGGCGTCTGGCACGGAGAGCGTCTGATCTCCGAAGACTGGATCGAGTTCACGCGGACGCCAGCGCCCGCGACAGCTGACACCGGCAACTTCTACGGAGGTCAGTGGTGGCTGGTGCCGGACGGGCGGGATGATGTTCCGCAGACGGCCTACTCGACAGCGGGCAATCGGGGGCAGTACGTCATCGTGGTCCCCGATCAGGATCTGGTCATCGTCCGCCGCGGCCTCGATTACGGGCGCCAGGGGTTCGACCGGTGGGATCTCGCGCGCGAGGTCCTCAAGGCGTTTGATCGGGTCTCGGACGACCGGTAGAACTTCCTTCGGCCTGAGGGATATGTAGCGTGGCTAGCACGTACGACACGCGTTGAATGTTCAAGACCGGCTACATACTCTCCCCGAAGCACGACCTGGTCTGGTTTCTGGGGCTTCCTTTCCTGGCCGTC
>JAKMDG010000101.1 GCA_022428035.1 Longimicrobiales bacterium | reverse complement strand
TGGTGAATTGGCGCGTTTTCTCTGCAGGGGTCAGGTGATTCCCGACGGTCCGCACCTGCTCGAATACGAGATCTTCATCGAGGATGTCGTCGATGGCCCGATCCCAGAGGTCTATGCGGCTCTGCTCTGTAAGAGCGACGACTTCAAGGTATTCCAGTGCCGTCGGTTCGGTCTTCGACTGGTGCCCGACTTCCCGCTGACGACGAAGCAGGAGTTTCTGAAGGACGACCCGATCCGGTTGGTTGGCCCCGAGGGGTCCGACGTACGCGGCGACTACGAGGCCATGCTTTCCTGCGCCTGGGGCCGTCCAAGCGACGCCTTCGGCAAGATGTTCACAAAGTACGACGGGCCTACTCAGTGTCCTCGTCTTCCAGGTCCTCCGTACCACTTCGTCAGTAGCGTAGTGTCGGTCGATGTTGCTCCCGGCTCTGCGCCGAATGAGGGCACGCTGGTGTCGACGTTCGAGGTTGAGCCGGATGCGTGGTACTTCGAGGAGGGCCAGGGGCATATGCCCTTCGCTGTGATCGTCGAGGGTCTTCTTCAGCCCTGCGGCTGGTTCGCATCATACTGCAACTTCTTCAAGGATACGGAGGGTGATGTCGCCTTCCGGAACCTGGATGGAGAGAACTGCATTCTGCACCGGCCCATCACGCCGGATATGGGCACGCTGACTCTGACGACGAAGCTTACCCGCTTCGCGAAAGCCGGCGGCACCAGCATCGTATTCTTCGATGTCCGGAGCGAGAATCGGGATGGCCCGGTCATGACGATGGAGACGGCCTTCGGGTTCTTCGACCCACTGATCCTCGAGGACCAGCGTGGCCTGCCCATGACGGACGAGATGCGGGCGCGGCGGGACGCCACGTCGCCTGTCCCCGAGATCTCACTGTTGGATGGAGGCGGAGAACTCGCCCATCTCCCGGGCATGGAGAGTGGTGCCATGCGCATGCTCGATAAGGTCACGGGCTTCTGGGAAGACGGGGGAGAGGCCGGTCTCGGCAGTATCCGGACGTGGCAGCAGATCCACTACGATGCGTGGTACTTCAAGGCGCACTTCTACGAAGATCCGGTGCAGCCGGGGTCACTCGGTCTCGAAGCACTGATCCAGTCGGCCCGGGCACTGGTTCACATGAAGGGGTGGCTAAATGGCCTCGAGAACCCGGTGTGGGAGCATCCGATTGTCGGCTTTCCGTTGGCATGGAAGTACCGTGGCCAGGTGGTGCCGAAGCGTGATGAGGTCACGACGGAGGTCGAGGTGCTGAAGGTTGATGTCGTGGAAGGCGAGTCGGTCACGGTCGAGATTTTCGGTACCCAGTGGGTCGACGGACTCCGGATCTATGAAGTGCCTTCGTTCGCCGTCCGCGTTCGGGCAGGGGACTGACGGATCCGGGAGTGACCGACACGCAGTCTTCGGGGCTGTCTTACGACGTCGAGCCTGGGTCTCCGCACGTGTGGTTGGTGCAGGTCGAGTCGCCAGCGTTCCTCGAACTGGGGACTCGTTCGGACCTGGTGGCCGAGGGTCTGGTGTCTCCGGAAGACGAGGCCCGAGCAGCCAGCTTCCTGGATCCGGCCGGCGGCACGAAGTTGCGTGCTCGTCGGGTCATTCTGCGCATCATCCTCGGGCGGTACCTCGAGTGCGGTGCCGCGGAGGTGGGTATCGTCACGGCGCCCGGCGGCAAGCCCGTGTTGCTTCCGCGGTCACCGGGTTCCTCGACGCATGCCTTCTCGGTGGGTCATTCAGGAGACCTGTACGCTGTCGCAATCGGACGCTGTTCCAGTCTCGGTCTGGATATTGAACATCTCCGCTCGGTACCTCGCGCGATCGCGATCGCAGATCGGTGGTTCGGACGGGTCGAAGCGGCCAGGCTGCAGTCGCTCGACGGTGATGAGCTGGACCGGGTGTTCATGGAGCTCTGGACGGACAAGGAAGCGTTGGCCAAGCGCCACGGAGCCGGACTGAGACTGATGCACGGACAGGGTGATACGCCTGAGGTGCACAGTGAGCTCGATGTGGAACGAGAGCGCAGCGAAGGTAGGCTCGTTCGACTCCTTACCCCGGATCGCTACGTTGGCGCGGTCGCCAGCTCCGAGCCGTTGTCGAGCATCGATATCGTGAACGAGGGAGACCCGCGTTGGATCATCTAGTCTTCGCCGCCCCCGGCCTCGAGGAGGGGGTACGTCACGTCGAGACACTCCTGGGTGTCGAGATGTCTCCCGGTGGTCGGCACGCCGGCTTCGGAACAAGAAATCGCCTGATCGGATTCGGGCCGAAAAACTACATGGAGGTCGTCAGCGTGGATCCGGATCAGCCGCCCCCGGATCGCCCGCGGTGGTTCGGGCTCGATACCCTGGCTGCGCCGCGTCTGGTGACATGGTGCGCCGCCGTTGACGATCTCGACGATCTCGTGTCACGAGCGCGGGCTGCAGGCGTTGACCTTGGCGAGCCGATGAGCGGTAGTCGACGTCGGGAAGACGGCAGTCGACTGGCGTGGCGCATGACCGATCCGTGGGCCGAGCGCGCCGGTGGCGTCATTCCCTTCTTCATCGACTGGGGCGACACGCCTCATCCTGGAACCGTGCTGCCTGCGTCGTGCTCTTTTCAGAAGATTCGCGCCGAGCATCCGGATGCCGAGCGGGTGGGAGAGTATTGCAGGGTTCTCGGACTCGACGTCGATGTCACGCCCGGCGACGAACCGCGCCTCATTGCGACATTGGATACGCCTCACGGAGTGATAGACCTCTCATGACCAGATACACACGCGCATGCGTCACAATCGTAGGCCTCCTATCGTTCGCCTGCGCCTCACAGGCGCAGGCACAACAACTCCCTCGTGTCGTTGTGCTCGCAACCGGTGGGACGATCGCGAGCACCTATGATGAGGCCACTGGAGCGCTTCGTGCTGCGCTCACAGGGGAAGAGATTGTCGCTGCGGTGGAGGGCTTGTCCGAGATCGCGCGTGTCACGGTGGAGCAGGTCGCCAACGTGAACAGCCGCGACATGACGCCCGCGATCTGGCTAGACCTGGCGGCAAGAGCGAATGCACTGCTGGCGGAGCCCGACGTCGCTGGCATCGTGGTGACCCACGGGACAGATACACTGGAAGAGACGGCCTATTTTCTTGACCTCACGGTGGAAGGTGACAAGCCGATCGTGGTCGTGGGTGCACAAAGGGCACCCACGAACTCGGACACCGATGGGCCGAGGAATATGCTGAACGCGGTGCGCGTGGTGGTGTCGGAGGAGGCAGTCGGGATGGGCACCATGGTCGTCATGAATGGACAGATCAACGCAGCCCGTGAAGTGACGAAGACCAACACTCTGGACGTAGAAACCTTCCAGACCCTGGACTTTGGCCTGCTGGGCGTGGCTGATGTAGAAGTCGTCCGCTTTTATCGCGCACCGGTGCGGAGGCAGACGATCGGCCTGCCGTCCGATCCGGCTCTTCCAAATGTGGTCATCCTGTCGGAATACGCCGGCTCAGACGGCCGTATGCTCGAGCTTTTGCTGGAAGCCGGCGAGGTAGATGGTGTGGTTGTCGCAGGGCTCGGTCTGGCACATGTGAGCACACCGACACTCGAGGTTCTCAGAAAGGTCCGGGCCGCGGATGTCCCGGTCGTGGTCGCGTCGCGAGTACCGACAGGGCGGATCGTACCCCTGTACGGCAATAACATCGATCTGCTCGATATTGGCGCGGTCCAGGCCGACAACCTCACCCCCTGGAAGGCTCGCGTACTTCTGATGGTGGCAATGACTCGGACCACGGACGTGGAACAGCTGCGAGCGTACTTCAACCGGTGAGTGCCTCGGGACATGACGTCGATCGACTGATCGACGCGCTAGGCGCCGTGCTGAAGGGGGATACGCGTCGCAGGATCGTGCATACCACGACCGAACGGGGGCTTACTTCGGACTGGCTGACGCGTCTCAAGTCTCAGATGGAGTTGCAC
>JAKMDG010000093.1 GCA_022428035.1 Longimicrobiales bacterium | reverse complement strand
GGCTCGAGTCCATGGTCATAGTACCCCGGAGTTCGAACTCGTCGGGTGTCAGATATGTCGAGGTAACCGTCGGCTGCGAATCTCATCTCCCTCTCCGCGTGTTCGTCGATCAGACCGCCGGCAGAGCGATCTGTGCCGTTGTATATGGACAAGTCCTGTGCCGAATGCCTGCGATGGTGGAAATCAAGGGGCAAATCCACGTAAGTAGCTGTAAACAATATTCTTGTGGCTTTGGGTCGATGCCGGAACGAGAACCGTCGATGATGAGATGTCGGACATATTTCGCCACAATGCTTCCGGCATTGGCAAACTTTTCCGACCTTCTGGCATGACTCATGACATTGATGAACTAGGCGCACACGTGTCCGCGAGCGGGGGCGTTGACCAGGCTCCCTGTCGAGCTCGGGACATCGACGCGGCGGTCCTTCAGCTTTTTACGAAGCAACCGAGCCGCTGGGCGGAATCCGTGATCGACGAGGCCACCGCCAAGGCATTCAAGACGGCCAGGGCCGAGCAGGGAATTACGGTTGCAGGTGCCCACGACTCGTACCTGATCAACCTGTCCACACCGGACCCTCGGTTGTGGCGGATGTCGCAGCGCTCGTTCGAAGCCGAGCTCCGTCGGTGTGCGCTTCTTGAACTCGACTTCCTCGTGACGCATCCCGGAAACGCAACCGATAAGGAATACGAGGCGGGCCTGGAGCGTAATGCGAAGGGGGTGACCGAATCTCTGGAGGCGGTGGACGGACCGACGCGCGTGCTCCTGGAGATCACAGCCGGGAGCGGCACGAGCGTCGGCGCGACATTCGAGAATCTCCAGACGATCATCGAGATGATCCCCACCGAGCAGCGCCACCGGGTCGGCATCTGCTTCGACACGTGTCACGCCTTCAGTGCCGGGTACGACCTGGTTGATGACTACGAGGGAGTATGGACCGCCTTCGATGACATCATTGGTCTCGATCGTCTGGGGCTGCTGCACCTGAACGACTCCCAGCATCCGTTTGACTCACGCAAGGATCGGCATGAGGCCATCGGAGAGGGGAGTCTCGGACTCGAGCCGTTCCGTCGTATCGTGCTGGATGAGCGTCTGGTCGGGGTTCCCAAGGTGCTCGAGACGCCAAAGGGGGACGACGGCGAGCAGGCCGACATCCGTAATCTGACGGTGCTGCGTACCCTGCGCGTTGAGGGCTGAGTGGTCTGGACCCTTCCGGGCACAGCTCCGTCCCGAATAACTCTTCGCAATCAGGTGTCGCGGTGTCTATATTTTCTGTTGGCAGTCGAGGGGCTTTTTATTGAGCCAACACTTCGAAGCCGGGACTGACTCCTGGACACGACGCTAAGCCCCGGAAGAGGGGAAAGCGGCAGGGTTCGGGGAAGTCACCACTCGTGGATTCCCGGGCTTCAATGAATCCCCCCTCGGTTGCAGCGGGGGTCGGAGCGCGTCGCGAAAGTGACAGGCATCGGCCTCCGCATTTTTTTGGGCGTTACTCGCTGGGCTGAACACAGGGCCGGAGGTCGTGGGGTATGGATCGCGCTGCGACTGGGCGGGTAGGCGTCGGTTCCTTGGACGGACACCCTGAACGAGGCGAGGCCATGCCAACGGTTCGTGTGACCCGCCGAGCGCACTTCTGCTCGGCACATCGACTGCATCGCGAGGACTGGTCGGATGAGCAGAACCGCGAAGTCTTCGGGGACTGCTCGAATCCGAACTGGCACGGGCACAATTACATCCTCGACGTGACCGTCGAAGGTCCCGTTGATCCGGACACGGGGTTCGTGATGGACCTCAAGGCGCTCAAGCACGCCATGAACGAGCGTGTGGTCGACGAGGTCGATCACCGGAACCTCAATCTCGAGGTGTCGTGGCTTGAAGGGGTCATGCCATCGACTGAGAACGTCGCCGTAGCCATCTGGAACAGGATTGCCGAGTACATGCCGGATGGCGTGCGGCTGCACCGGGTCTTCCTGCAAGAGACTACAAACAATTCCGCAGAGTACCTGGGCCCGGAAGGAGAGTGAAGACATGCCGTACCAGAGTGGCGCTGACCTTTCCGACGTCGACTTCGAGGATCTGGTGGCAGAAGTGATCCGGCGGTGCGGAGACACGCCGGATCGGGAAGGCATGATGAAGACGCCCGAGCGGGTCGCGAAGGCGATGGCGTTCCTTACGAAGGGGTACGGCGAGTCGCCAACCGCTGTCGTCGGTGATGCGATTTTCTCGGAGAACCACCAGAGCATGGTCCTTGTGAAGGACATCGAGCTGTACTCGCTATGCGAACACCACATGCTCCCGTTCTTCGGCAAGGCCCACGTCGCGTACATCCCGAACGGCAACGTGATGGGACTGTCCAAGGTCGCCCGGCTGGTAGAGGTCTACGCTCGCCGTTTCCAGGTGCAGGAGCGCCTGACCGAGCAAGTCGCGCAGGCGGTCTGGGAGACGACCAATCCTCAGGGCGTCGCCGTCGTTATCGAGGCGTACCATCTGTGCATGATGATGCGGGGTGTTCAAAAGCAGAACTCCAAGACGCTGACCTCTGCCATGCGTGGGATCTTCCTCCAGGACCATCGCACGCGTGACGAGTTCATGCGTCTGGTTACGAGCACGCACCCGCCCCTCGGATGAGCGAGAGCACGAGACTGTCCGGATTGACGTGCCTGGTGACGGGCGCGAGCCGTGGCATCGGGCGCGCGACCGCCGTCGCTCTGGCCGAGCGGGGTGCTCGGGTGCTCGCGATGGCCCGGAGCGTCGATGCTCTGCAGTCGCTCGAGCGCGATTGCGGTGCCATCGCGGTGGTCGCAGACCTCGCCGATGACACGGCCGTATGGACGGCTCTCGATGAGGCCTCCGAGGAGTTCGGCGGCGCGCCTGACGTCGTCGTGAACGCGGCGGGTGTCTTTGGCGTGGAAGCATGCGCCAGTGAATCGGTGCGATCGTTCGACGAGCACCTCGCGATCAATCTTCGTGGCCCGTTCCTCGTAACGCGCTCCGTTCTGCCGGCGATGCTCGAGCGTGGCTCCGGCCTGATCGTCAACATCGGATCGGTCGCAGGCCGGAAAGCGTTTCCGGGTAATGCGGCGTACTCGGCCTCGAAGTTCGGGCTGCGTGGTTTCCACGAGGTGCTCCTTGAGGAGATCCGAGGGACCGGGGTGCGAGCATCGCTGATCGAACCGGCCGCAACCGACACCACGTTGTGGGACGAGCTCGACCCCGATGCGAATCCCAACCTCCCGAATCGGGCGGAGATGCTGACGCCCGAACAGGTGGCCGCCGCTGTCGTGTTCGTGGTGACGCGGCCCGACGGTGTCACCGTTCCGCATTTCGCTGTGGAGCGTGGCTGACGCGCGGTATGCACCTCCTTCTTACCGATCGTTTGACCTGTCCGCGCTGTGGTCCGGCGTTCGGCCTGATCCTCCTGGCTGACCAGTTGGCGGATCGTCGCGTCCGCTCCGGCATACTGGGGTGTCCCAACTGTCGTGATTCGTTCCGGATCGACGACGGATTCGCCGACCTCCGTGCTCCACCGCGCGGGCCGTTACTCGAGGGCGACGCCGGTCACCTCGAGCGACCTGCACCGGCTGATGTCGAACGGGTCGTGGCGTTGCTGGGCATTCACAGGGGTCCCGGTACAGTTGCGGCTTTAGGGGTGGCCGCGCCCTACGCCGCACCACTGGCCGAGGTTGTAGAGGACATCATGGTCGCCGCCATAGATCCGGACACGAAGAGCTGGCCGAGCCATCCGGGGGTGACCCACATGGTGTCG
>JAKMDG010000083.1 GCA_022428035.1 Longimicrobiales bacterium | reverse complement strand
GCGGCTCACGTCTTTGGTGACGCCTGGGTAGGGGTGTTCTCAGGCGTGCTGACCCTGCTGGTCCTGCTCGCCACCGAGATCATCCCGAAGACGATCGGTGCGACGTACTGGAAGAAGCTCGCTCCTGCGACGGCGCGCACGCTCCAGGTTCTCATTGTGGGAATGAAGCCGGTGCTCATCCCCCTCGCCTGGATTTCCAAGGCGATTTCTCCGTCTGGCGAACAGCCAACCGTCAGTCGGGCCGAAATCGAGGTACTGGCGGAGATTGGACGCCGAGAAGGCACCCTTGACGACGATGAGTACTCCGTGGTGAGCAACGTGATCAATCTCGACGCCGTATCGATCGGCGAAGTGATGACGCCGCGGATCGACATGGTTGGGATCCCGACCAGCGCGACACTCGAGGAGGTCCAGGAGGCGATGCTCGACACGGGCCACCTGAGGCTTCCGGTCTTCGAAGAAAATCTCGACACCATCCACGGGGTCGTCATTGGACGAGACGTGTGGAGGGCGGCGCGGGACGGCGAGACCCAGCTGGAGCCGCTCATCCGCCCCCTGCCTTTCGCACCGTCAACGAAACGGGTGGAGGACCTCCTCCCTGAAATGCGATCGCAGCTGACCAAAATGGCGATCGTGATCGATGAGTTCGGTGGCACAGCAGGCCTGGTCACCCTCGAGGACCTGATCGAGGAGATCATCGGGGAAATCCAGGACGAGCACGAAGGTGATGAGCCTCAGGCCTTTCAGCCTCTCGGCAGCGGCCGGGTCAGGATCTGGGGTGGAACGTCGCTCCGCGAGGTCTCGCAGCGCCTTGGCCTGGAGCACACCGAGGATGAAGACGAGGGATACGATACGATCGGAGGTTTCGTACTGGGTCGCCTCGACAGGATTCCCGTCGTGGGAGACGAGGTCCAGTTGGAGACTGGCCGGTTTCGCGTGACGCAGATGGACGGCCGCCGGATCGAGTACCTGCTTTTCGTCACCAGCGAGTAGGCAACTCAGACGTCAGCGGCAGGTCCCGATGATTCGGTGCCTGCCTCCGTGAAGGCATCCGACAGCGGAGCATCTTCCGCTGCGCCGGGCTCTCCCGCTAGCGCTGCTGCAGCCCGCTCCTGTGCCCGTTCCTCCTGCTCCTCGAGCCAGAACGAAATGGCGAGCAGGATGGCGCCGCAGGTTATCGCCATATCGGCGACGTTGAAGATCGGGAAATTCCAGAAGCCCAGATCCACGGGGCCCAGGAAGTCGACGACGCCGCGATCCCAGCGAACCCGGTCGTACAGGTTGCCGATCGCACCCGAGACCACGAGCGAGATCGCACTGATGCGCAGGAAGTCCCGGTCCGACGCCTGCTTGTAGAGGACGGCGAGCAGGACCAGCGCGAGAATCGTGACCGGAATAAAGAACCACCGGGAGTCTTCGCTGACCCGCATACCGAACGCTGCTCCTTTGTTGAAGGCCAGCGTGAGCGGGACGAGCCCTCCAAGGAGCTCATGTCCGTGATCGAACGCAGTCAGTTCGGCCAGCGCCCAACGTTTCGTGACGACATCCAGCACCATGATGACCGGAAAGGTCAGCGCGAAAATGAGCAGCTTAGGGCGCACGGTGTTCCTGGAGGCGTGAGGATCAGACCTCCAAATATGGCCATCCGCACTGCGGCGTCCATGCGTCCCGTACGGTTTCGACGAAGCCGGCAGGCGCGCCTGCCGCCGTGGTTCCCAGCCGCGAGCCATGTCGGGGTTTGTTTCGGGACGTGTCGCGGCCCACTTTGGAGTAAGACAGGCCGCAATCTTTCAAACCTGTTCTTCACTTGACTCCCCTTTTGGGGGCCTGAAGTTTCAGAGCGTACCTCCTTCCCGGGACTGTGCCTCTCGAGGCCACAGGCCCGGGCTTTTTGGCCTTGTAGTCCATGCCCCCCAGGTTCGCCCGAAGATGGCGCACAGGCTCGTTGCTCGGGATTCTCGCCACGGTCTCCGCGAGCGGCGCCGTGACGCTCGCCGGTCAGGAGCTCGAGCTTCTGCGCGTCTATCCCGGTTCCGGTCCGTACGAGTGCCTGGCGCCCGCGAGTCCCGAGCTTCCTACGCCCGACGCTCGGGCTCGGGCCGGCCAGCTGGCGTCCGACGCGAACCAGGCGCTGATCCTCGGGGAACTCGAACAGGTGCAGGCCCTGCTCGAGCAGGCTGTTGCGCTCGACCCAGCGTCCCCAGATCTCGCGTATCGTCATGCCCGCGTACTCGAGGATGTGGACCGAGCCCCGGACGCGATGGTGGAGTACTGCCGCGCCCTCGATCTGAACGTCGAGTCCCTCGGCATCTTCGAAGCGCGCGACCGGCTGAACACCCTCTCCGACGAGCTGCGTGCCCAGATCCCGGAAGCAGCACGCGACGCATTCGCGCAGGGACTCGTGCAGGCTGACGACAGTCTCTTCTCAGACGCTGAGGAGTCGTTCTATGAAGCCATGGACATCGACTCCGATTGGCCTGAGCCAATTTTCAACCGGGCGGTCGTCAACGAACGTGCGGGACGAACCCGAGAGGCGCTCCAGGACTTCCGTGATTACCTGCGCCTTGTCGCTCCCGACGAGTCCCAGGCGATCACCGTCTCGCAGCGGATCGGTGAACTCGAGGGGATGGCGTCCGTAGTGACGCCTGATCCGTCCCAGGCGCTGGTGTTGGGGCTGGTTCCGGGCATGGGGCATTTCTATACATCGCGACCGTTGATGGGGGGCCTGACTCTGACGACGGCCGGCATGGCCGTCGCCGCTGGCCTCTCATACCGAGACGTCACTGTCGTTTGCGTGAACGAGGTACCGGCAGGTGCAGCCTGCCCTGCGGGCGAGGTGGTCAGGGAGTTGAATGAGCGCCCCTACTTCTGGATCGGTGTCGGCGTTGCCGCTGCGATCACCCTCGCCAGCGCCGTCGACGCGTACCTGGCAGCAAAGGGTCAACGGGAAGCATTTACGGCAATCACGGAGCCCCTCGAGTCGGTGACGTTCGAGGCAGG
>JAKMDG010000081.1 GCA_022428035.1 Longimicrobiales bacterium | reverse complement strand
CCACTATGCTGGGTGGGTGCGCTCATACGGCATGCCGGACGTCTGGGATCGGTTCAAAGACCGGCTGATCATCGGTCCGATCGTCATCATCGGGTTCACGGTCATGGGCCTTCAGTTCGCCCCGATTTCGCTGCTCCTGCTGGTCACCGCGTGGGACCACCAGCACAGTATCATGCAGCAGCACGGCCTTGCCCGGATCTACGATTTCAAGGCCGGGGCCGGGCTCAAGCACACGCGTCGCTACGACCTCGCTCTGCACTGCGTGCTGTACTCCTTCATGTTCCTGAACGCACCCATGTTCAAGTTCCTGTGGATCCGGGAACTCCATCGCATGCGTGTGCCGCTGTCCGTCTCCTTCGTGGACAGCCTGCTCATGGTCAGCCAGGTCATTCTGGTGGGCTACGTGCTTGTCTACTTGTGGCATATGTGGAGGACGCACCAAGAAGGTGCGATCATCAACCCGGTGAAGTACGCATTCATCTTCGCCAGTTATTTTCTCTGGTACTTTGTCGCCTGGAACACCAATTCGATCCTGCTCCATGCCGTGGCTCACCGACTCATGCACGGTGTCCAGTACATGGTCATGGTGTACTCCTTCATGCGTAAGAGTCAGCAGAAAGGCACGTTCCGCGCAGGTTTCTGGAGCAAGCTGACCGGGCCCGGGCACCTGCGCTGGTTCCTCGCGGGCGGTGTGGTCTACGCGGTGCTGTTCCAGTTGGTCATCAACCGCCCGCTCGACGAGTTCGGCTTCGGCGTGGTCAACTTCGCACCGTACCCGGCGATCGAAGAGTTCGGCGTGCCGGCGATGGACTACGCAAGTGGATACGCGCTCTTTTCTCAGATGATGATCTACGCGTATGGCCTGATGCACTACTATCTCGATTCGTTCATGTGGAAGGTCACCGACAAGCAGACGCAGAAGGGGCTCTAGTCTGCTAAGGAGGTTCCATGGCCCTCGCGCCTGACAACGCGCCGTGGTACCGGCGGTTCCGCATGCTCCTCATTGTCTACCTGCTCGGACTGGTGTTTGGCGGGCGGGAATTCCTCATGGCCCGGTCTGGCAGTCAGGTCGACCCAGGCTCCGAAGAATGGTCGCGCATGGCCGAGGTGATTGCCGAACTCAATCCGGCGGACGCGGACACGGATTTTCTCGTTGCGATGGAGGCGCTTCAGGAAGGCGACGAGGCCCGGTATATCGAATTCATGGAGTCAGCCCTCGCGAAGGGCGTCAAGCACAACAACTTGCTGCTTGCCGAGTATGCGCATCACCTCATCCGCATTCAGGCGCCCTTCGAGAACATCGATATCGCGCTGAACACATGGCGGAAGAATCACCAGCTGTCGTTCGAGATCGTCACGCTCCCGCTGGGGCAGGGGCCGTCGAGCACGCAGGACTATGACGCCATCCGGCGAGAACTCGATGCTCTCGACTGGATCTACAAGTGGGAATTTCAGGAGCCCTCGGCGGAATCCCCCCAGTGGGTACTCTTCTTCCAGTTCGAGCCCGCGAGGGAGGCTGTCATTCGCGAGGTGATCGAGGCCATCTCGATTCTCGGACTACCGCCCGAAGCTCGGTCCCGGTTACGCGTACGATGCACCAGCTGGAACGACTGCCAATCGCAGACGCGTTGACGCCCGAAGGGCTCCTGTAGGTCGCGCGCTCTGGCTCGTAACTACCTCGGTTCGACCAGACTCGATGTGAAGTGCACCGGACTCATGACCTTGTAGATGGGGGCGAGTGGACGCTCGGCGGCGTTGACCGTACTGCCGGGACGCGGCACCCAGGCGTCCATGCGGTTCCAGTAGACCACGTTGTCTTCGGTTTCCACCTCCAGCATGTGGGCCACAAGCCGACCAAGATACTGAGCCGTTGGAACGACGTACGTCCCAACCGGGAATTCACGGGTCTGAGTGATGACCTCGCCCACCTGAATGCGCGTGACGGCCTGGTGATTGTATTGACGCTCGTGCAGAACGTCCGCCACCGTGTACGCCTGAATCTCGAGCATCGCGGGCTCGATGAGACGTTCGACTGTGATGCCGTGCCGCAGCAGAAGCGCTACCGCGTCCTCCGCATCGCGGGGCAGCATGTATGCCCAGGGCCGATCACGAAGCCTGACCGCTACCGGTTTCTTGATGAGTCGAGCGTCCGTCACCTGGATAGTGTCGACCGGCATGCCGGGCTCGTCGTTGAAGCCACCGCCGCGTACGATCTCGTAATCGACGAGGTAATCCTCCGCGGCGTATTCCATCTCGACCGCGATCTGACCGCGTGGCTCGGCGCCCATGGCGATGGTTTCTGCCCGGGCCCTCTCGATGGTGCGAACGAGTTGGTCCGCATTGGTGACAACCCACTCGGCGACCGAGAGATAGCCGAGATACCCCGCGCGAGCACCCACCTCGAGTTCCTGGCTAGGCGCCTCGAAGAGGATCCCCACGGAGTTGACGATGCCACCGTAATTCCGACCGATGCGCACCTGTGATCCGCCGGTGTTCCACTGCTCTTCGTCTCCGCGCTGATAGTACCAGGACTTCATGCCTTCGCCCTCGAGCTTTGCGTCGATGGCCGGAAAAATCTCGTTGTCGCAGAGCAGCGTAAGCTCGATCGCTGAGTCGTAATGGCTCGTACACTGGTAGTTGAGGTTGTACGGCCGAGCGCCTCCGTTGTGGCCATCGATGAAGAGGTGAGGTCGCCACTCGGTGATGAGGTTCTGCACGTAGGACTGGATCGTCGGGTGCTCGAGCTTCACATAGTCACGATTGAGATCGATTCCCCACGAGTTGCCACGCTGCCCTCGCTCCGAGCCTTCGAACCCGTCCGGGTTGATCTGCGGCGCGACGAGGATCGTCACCTCGTCCAGGAGCGCGTTGGCCGAAGTGCCGGGAGTTGCGAGATCCCGCATGAGCACGAGCAGGCCCTCTCGGAACGTGCGTTCACCACCATGTACGTTGGCCGCAAAAAGGATGACCGGGCGGTCCAGTGCCATCGCCTCCCAAGGCTCCGAGATCAGTGGGCGGGAGAAGATCGCGTAGGGGAGTTTCCGACCTTCACGGGTCTCACCATATGTCCCGAGGCGCATATCCGAGGAACGGCCACGGAGTTGCTCGAGGTAGTCCCACATCTCGAGGTGTCGCGTGTGCGCCGTGAAGCCGTTCACCTCAGCGGCGGTGCGCGGGTAGCCCTCAGGGATCGGGCTCCACTGGACCTGGGCCTCGAGTGAGGACGAGGTGCCGAGTAGCAACGTTGTCGCCACGACGAGCGAGACACGAGTGAGGTGGGAGCGAGATCGGGACATGAGGGTCCTGGCTTCGTGTGATCGGAATTTCGATAGAGGGAAAGTAGAAACGGTACCGAGAGGCGGGGAGGGGGGCTCCCTCATAGATTGCCGACGCCTGTTTTCGTTCGATGTGTGGAGTTGCCAATGAGTGGCGCGATTGTCGTGTCGCAGCTAGGTGGACCCGAGGTGCTGGAGTGGGTGGATCAGGATCCCGGTACGCCGGGGCCGGGTGAGGTCAGGATCCGGCACACGGCGATCGGATTGAACTTCATCGACGTATACCACAGAACCGGCCTGTACCCGGCGGAGCTCCCGTTCACGCCGGGTGCGGAGGGGGCCGGTGTCGTCGAAGCCGTCGGGGATGACGTCGATGACCTGCAGATCGGTGCCCGGGTTGCGTATACCAGCAATGGTCCGATCGGGTCGTACTGCGAGGTGCGGGTCATGCCACGGAGCCGCCTGGTCGAGCTTCCAGACGACATCAGCGACGTGACCGCCGCCGCCATGATGTTGAAGGGGTGCACGGTCGAGTATCTGGTACGGCGGACGTACGCCGTGCAGGCCGGTGACAACGTCCTCCTGACCGCCGCCGCCGGCGGTGTGGGCCTGATCGCATGCCAGTGGCTGAGCGCGCTGGGCGCAAACGTGATCGGGACGGTAGGCAGCCCGGAGAAGGGTGAGCTTGCCAAGGCCAACGGCTGCAATCACGTAATCCTGTATCGTGAGGAGAACATCAGCGAGCGGGTCGCCGAGATCACGGATGGCGAGGGATGTCAGGTTGCTTATGACTCTGTGGGCGCCAGCACATTCGAAGCCTCCCTCCACTCGCTGTCGCGACGTGGCATGTTGGTCACGTTCGGGAACGCTTCAGGACCGGTCGAGCCAATCTCGCCGCTGGTCCTCGCCAAGCATCGATCTCTCTTTCTCACGCGGCCGCGGCTCGGGGACTACTACGCCGCCCCCGAAGAGACGGCAGACGGCATCCAGGCGCTCTTCGACATGGTGCGCCACGGTAAGGTCCGGCCGCACATTGGGGTACGGTATTCTCTGCATGAGGTCGCCGCCGCTCACCGGGCGCTGGAGGCGCGGGAGACGGTGGGGTCGACGGTGTTGGTGCCCGGCTAGGGTACCGGCTCGGACAAGCTGCCGGGGGGCCCTCCGGGACGGGAGGGCCCCGCACTCAGCTCCTCGTTATTCGTAACGCCGCGTGTGCATCGGGTCGACGCGCGAGGCTCGCGCGGCCGGAATGTGTCCTTGGGGAGTTTCAGGCAGACGCCCAGACCTGGTCCATGTCCGTCCGCTCCCACGCGTCGGTGGCTCCGATGACTGCAGCATAGATGGCGATGACAGGCCGGGCCGCTGCTGGACCGCGAAGCTGACACGGCTCTTGGCGTTCTAGCGCCGACGCTGCTCCGCGATGGCTGCTCTCATCGCCTCGATTGTAGCGTCGGTCCGGAACTCGATCAGCCGCCTGCCGTGCTCGAGTGCTTCGTCGATGGGGAGGATGCTGATGTCGTTGATCGAGGCTTTTCCGGCGTCGATCCGCTGAGCGAGTCGCACGTACTCCGGATCATCGTTCATGATGATGGTGGTGATGTAGTAGTCGTCGTGGAGCCCTTCAAGTCGCGGATCTTCGTCGATTCCGAGCTCGTCGCGCTGAAAGGCCAGCACATCCTGATAGTTGTAGTACTCGGGGATGTGGGCGATGACGACGTCGTCGTCCGCCCACTCCTCCCGGAGTGCATCGGCCACGTCCTGCATGCCGCGGAGATTCCCGCCGCTGTCGCCCAACAGGAAGATGCTGGTGAAGCCCTGAGCTTTCAGGCTGACGGCGTAGTCGCGGAGGACCGCGCGGTATGTCTCTTGCGAGTAGCGAATGCCACCCGGGCTGGTCGCCCGCTCCGGGTTGCCGGGTTCGATCGTCACGATGGGAGCAACCAGCGTCTGCCCGAACTCACGTGCGATGGATTCGCCCATGACACGGAGTACGTGGTTGTGCTTGCCCGTGGTCAGATAGGGACCGTTCTCCTCGATGCCACCGGTCAGGATCAGTGCGGTCTTCCAACCATCTGCGAGGAGGTCTCGGACCTCCGGCATCGTGAGTTCCTCGATCCAGACGTTGTCTGCCAGCGCGATCGGGCGCGGAAAGGTGTTCATGTCCTTCATCTCATCGCTCTGCGCGGATGCGGCGTACGGCATGACACCGGCGGTGAGCATGGCGATTCCGACGAGCACGGACTTCTTCATTTGATTTCTCCGTCGCGAATGACTTGACACTTCAAGGTTAGCCTAACCACTTGAGAATCGTAGCTTTACGATCCCTACAAAAAGAACTGGAAGAGTCCGACTTCGTGCGCGGACCCCAGGGCTCCCCATGCGCGAGATTGAAGACTACACATCACCGCTCGACGACGACGCCGTCGAATTGGATCTCCACTTCGAATTGCCGGACAGCGGGGCTGGTCTGGTGCTGATCGTCGATGACGAGGAGGCCTCAGCCCTCCTGAACCAGTCGATTCTGGAGGCAGCGGGGTTCCAAGTCCAGACGTTCGCGCGTGCTTCTGAGGTCCTCGTGCATCTGGTCTCGGACGAGCCCATCGTGCTGGTGACGGATTTCGAGATGCCGGAGATGTCGGGCATCGAACTGGCGGAGCATGCCCTTGGCGTCGACCCAGACATCAAGATGCTCCTGCTCACGGGGCGGGGAGATGAGACGACCGCGCAGTCTGCACTGCGGATGGGCTTCACGGATTACATCATCAAACCGCCCGAACCCATCGCGTTGGCTCGTGCGGTCCAGCGGGCCTTCCACCAGCGGGCAGGGGACCGGCACCATCGGGCTATGGTCGCCTGGATGAAGGTGGAGCTGAAGCGAAGAGAGGATGCGATCCGGCAGGTCACGCTGTCGACGTTGGCGGCGTTTTCGAACGCACTCGATTTGCGAAGCCCTCACTTCTATGGGCACAGCCGAAGCGTAGCACTCCAGGCGGTGGCCATCGCCGGCGCTCTGGGGCTCACGGACGACGAGGTCGAGTCTGTTCGTGTTGCCGGTCTCCTTCATGACGTGGGAATGATGGCGGTCCCCGACTACATCGTGGAAAAAGCGGGTGCGCTCACGGCCGAGGAGTTTCTGATCATCCAGAGTCACTGTGATCGCGGAGTCGAAATTCTCAGGCCCATGACCCACTTGGGTGACGCGACCCGTTTCATCCAGGAGCATCATGAGCGGCTCGACGGATCCGGATACCCGGCGGGCATCCGGGGTGAAGAGATTTCACTTGGCGGCCAGATCGTGGGCATCTCGGAAGCCTGGGTCGCGATTCTGGAGAGTCGCGCCCATCGCGCGGGCCGTTCGCGCGAGGAAGGAATGACGTTGCTCACGGAGCGCGCCGGGCAGTGGTTCTTGCCCGAGGTCACGCAGGCGCTGATCGACGCTGACGCTGGCATGATATGATCACCCGTCGGAGGTGGTCGACCGGAAGATGTCGACCACCTCGACGTGGTGACGCGGTGACGGGTTCCAGAAGAGGGTAGGTTTCTTTTTTCACTGCTTCGGCCGATCCGCAAGATGTTCGGGGGTCCCGGCCGACGCTTCATTCGACGCAGAGAAGGACGTTCGATGAAGAAGATGTGGTTCGCACTCGTCGCGGTCGGCCTGGGAGCGGCTCCGGCGATACAGGCTCAGACCTTCCCGACCGCCGACCCTGTGATCCGCCAGATGTGGCAGCAGGGCATGGGGGACGGATCGCAGGTGTACCCTCTCGCGCAGACTCTGATGGACTCGATCGGGCCGCGCCTCACGGGCACCCCCGGATACGTGCACGCAGCCGAATGGCTCGAGGGTCTGTATGACTCCTGGGATGTCGACGTCGAGAGACACGAGTACGGGACGTGGCGAGGCTGGGAGCGCGGTATCACCCACGTGGACCTGATCGAACCGCGTGTCCGCACGCTCAATGCCACAATGATGGCATGGAGCCCAGGCAGTGACGGCGTAATCGATGCGGAGGTGATCGCCTTGCCGACCCTGACGAGTGAGGCCGACGTCGAGGCCTGGCTTCCTCAGGTCGCCGGTAAAGTTGTGGCGATCTCCTTCCCGGAGCCGACGTGTCGTGCCCCCGAGTCGTGGGAAGCGCGCGCCACGCCCGCTTCGTACGCGCGCATGCAGGCGGAGCGGAGTGCGGCCGAGCAGTCGTGGAACCGTTCACTCCTGATGGCGGCGGGCATGCAGCAAGGAAGCGGACGAGGTGCGGAGGCCGTTGTGGCTCAGCGCCTCGAGCAGGCGGGAGCCGCCGCTGTGTTCCGGGCGCTGTGGTCTGATGGATGGGGTGCTGACAAGATCTTTGACGCCAGCACCGAAGATGTCGCCACGATCCAGCTCAGCTGTGAGGACTACGGTCTTGTGACCCGGCTCGCCATGAACGAGCAGTCGCCTCATGTACGGATCAACGCAGAAGCCGAGTTCACGGAGACGGTGCCAGCCTTCAACGTTGTCGCCACGATGCCCGGGACCGAACTCCCCGACGAGTACGTGCTGCTCGGCGCGCATCTCGATTCATGGGATGGCGCGTCCGGTGCGACGGACAACGGGACTGGCACCATCATGATGCTCGAGGCGGCTCGCATCCTGAAAACGGTGTATCCTAACCCCCGCAGGACGATCGTCATTGGACACTGGGACGCAGAGGAGCGTGGTCTGATCGGCTCCAACAACTTTCAGGCCGATCACCCCGAGGTCATGGACGGGCTCCAGTCCGCCTTCAACCAGGACAATGGGACTTGGCGGGTCGACTACATTCGGATGATGGGTTTTGCTGAGGCTGGTTCTCACTTTGCGCGCTGGTTCTCGGCGATTCCACCGGAGATCACGCAGCACATCGAACTGGATATCCCCGGGCTGCCGGAATCGGGAGGGAGTGATCACATGTCGTTCCTCTGTGTGCCGGCACCGTCGTTCCGCTTCCAGTCCGACTACCCGGACTATCGCCAGTACACCTGGCACACCGGCATCGACACGTTCGACAAGATCGTGTTCGATGACCTGCGGAATAATGCGACGCTGGCTGCCATGGTCGCTTATATGGCGTCCGAGGACCCGGAGCGGGTCTCGCGTCAGACCGTCGAACTCCCGACGCAGCGTCCTGAAGGTCCGATGCGTGTGTCGCGAAGGACTCAGAACGCTCCTTCGATCGGCCCGCTATACCCGTACTGTTCGGGTGGCAGATCGGAGGTCAGGAATACGTAGCCGAACACGACCTCCGAGCCCTCTGACGAATCCGCGAAGGCCGAAATGACCGGCGGGTCGCCGTC
>JAKMDG010000080.1 GCA_022428035.1 Longimicrobiales bacterium | reverse complement strand
ACTGTAACGAGCATACGGTGCTCTACGTCGCCATGGCTCGTGCGCTGGGCCTTCCCGCCCGTACGGCGGTCGGGCTTGTCTACGTGAATGGGGCATTCTTCTACCACGCCTGGCCTGAAGTCTGGCTCGATGAGTGGGTGGCAGTGGATCCGACATTTGGCCAATACCCTGCGGATGCTTCACACATCCGTTTTGTGATCGGCGGGCTGGCTCAGCAGGTAGAAATCGTTCGACTCATTGGAAGCCTCGATATCGAGGTGCTGGACGCAGTATCGGCGGAGCAGCAGTGAGTGCCGGACGTCAGTTCCTTAATGACTCTTCCACCACGCATCCGCCGAAGGAGCGCACGTGACCGACGTCCAGAGCGGCGAAACTGAAGAGTTGGCCCCTCTCACGAATAGCGATGAGGAGTCGGCCGGCGAAGCTCGCGCCGAGATGCTCACGCTTCGTGGAGTGAAGAAGAAGTACGGCAGCTTTGAGGCTGTGAAGAATCTCGAGCTCCAGGTCCATCGCGGAGAGATCTTTGGCTTCCTGGGGCCCAACGGAGCCGGGAAGACCACGACCATCCGGATGGTTGCGGGTATACTGCGGCCAACCAGTGGTGATATTCTCGTGGGTGGCGACGACCTGAATCAGGAGCCTGAAAAAGCGAAGTCCCGGATCGGGTACATTCCCGATCGTCCCTACCTCTACGACAAGCTGTCCGGCGGAGAGTTTCTGCGCTTTGTCGCGGGTCTCTGGGGTCGCGAGGGCGCGGAGGTCGAGGCTCGTGCCGACCGGCTCCTGGACCTGTTCCAGCTGACCGAGTGGAAGGACGAGCTCATCGAGAGCTACTCCCACGGCATGCGGCAGAAGATCCTCATCAGCTCCGCGCTCATTCATCAGCCGGAGCTGATTGTGGTGGACGAGCCGATGGTCGGACTCGATCCGCGCTCGGCTCGGCTGCTGAAAGATCTCTTCCGCGAGTTCGTCGGGCACGGCGGTACGGTATTCCTGTCCACACATACGCTCGAGGTCGCAGAGGCACTGTGTGACCGGATCGCGATCATCAATCACGGCGAGGTCATCGCGTTCGGGACGATGGACGAGCTGCGAAGCCAGGCCGAGGCCGGGGGGGCACACCTGGAGGAGATCTTCCTGAAGGTGACCGGCGGGGAAGCAATGAGTCACGTGATCGAGAGTCTGCGCGAGGCCATCGAGAAGTGAACGGCGGCGTCCACCACCGGGCGGGGCTGTGGTGGCTCCTGCGGCCGAAGATTCGTACGAAGGTCAACCGCGCGAAGACAGACGAGGGCCGGCTCTTCAAGGGGCTGCTCCTCGGCTTTGTCGGCTTCTTTTTCTGGGCGCTGATCTTCGCCGTGATCTTCCGGATGCTGATGTACTTCCGGGGAACCCAGGGCATCGGCGACCTGCTCGCAGGGAAGCTGCTCGGGCTCGCCTTTCTCACGTTCCTGATGATCCTCGTTCTATCGAACGTGATCACGGCGCTCTCGACGTTCTTCCTGTCGGAGGACCTCGAGTTTGTCGTCGCGGCGCCGGTGGAAGCGGAGACCGTCTACTCGGCCCGGCTTATCGAGACCATTGTCGACTCGTCGTGGATGGTCGCGCTGCTGGCGATTCCGCTTCTCGCTGCATACGGGGCCGTGTATGCCGCAGGCCCGCTCTATTACCTGCTCGCCATCGGCACGGTGATCCCGTTCCTCGTGATTCCAGCGGTCATTGGTAGTGGCGTCACGCTCATGCTCGTAAACGTCTTCCCCGCTCGCAGAACGCGTGACATGCTCGCGCTCGTCGGACTCTTCGCTGCGGCGGGGGTTGTCGTACTCTTCCGCTTCCTGCGTCCCGAGCGGCTCATGAGTCCGGAGGAGTTCAGCAGTCTGGTAGACTTCGTGGCGGTGCTGCGGACACCCACCTCTGCATGGCTCCCCAGCGAGTGGGTCGCTGAAGCGCTTCTGACCCAGCTGAACGGGCGGTTCGAGTGGTTCCCTCTAGCCTTTCTCTGGTCTACGGCGGCCATGTGCTTCGTGGTGGGCGCCTGGCTCCATCGCCGCTATTTCGATGCGGGCTTCACGCGCGCTCAGGAGGGAGCCGAAACGAAGGACGGACGTCCGCGCTCCAGAGCGCTCGAGCGGGCCTTCAGCAATACAGAGCCGGCGACGCGCGCGATGCTGGCGAAGGAATTCCGGGTCTTCTTCCGTGACACGACCCAGTGGTCGCAGCTGATCCTGCTCGGCGTGCTCGTCGCGGTGTACGTGTACAACATCACGGTCCTGCCGCTGTACACGGGTGAAGAGGTCTCCTTCCTGTTGATCAATGCCGTCTCCTTCTTGAATCTCGGGCTGGCCGGCTTCGTCGTCGCTGCGATCGCAGCGCGCTTCGTGTTCCCTGCCATGTCGATCGAGGGGCGCATGATGTGGCTGCTCAAGTCATCGCCAGTCGACGTGCGAACGATTTTCTGGTCGAAGTATCGGGTGGGCACCTTCCCGTTATTGCTCGTCGCACTGCCGTTGATCGTCGGGACGAACATCGTCCTCGACGCGACTCCGTTCATCCTGGTGCTCACCTCGGTCACCATGATCGGAGTGACATTCGCGCTCACGGCCCTCGCGCTCGGCTTCGGGGCGCTCTACCCGAACTATGACACGGAGAACGTGGCGGAGATCCCGACGTCGTTCGGAGGCTTACTCTTCATGATGGCCGCAGTCTCCTATCTTGCTGGCGTGGTGATCCTTGAGGCCTGGCCCGTCTACGCCTACCTGAACTCGCGCGTTCAGGATGGCACGGCGGAGGTAGGAGTGACGCCCCTCTTGTTAGGGGTCAGCGGCGCCGCCATCCTCACGATTCTCGCGACCTGGCTTCCCCTCCGTGCTGGAATTCAGAAGATCCAGTCGGTCGAATTCTGATTACTGGCTAACGAATCGGAGACGCATCCCATGCTGCAATCCATCAAGAACTTCTTCGCAACCTCGATGACTCCTTCCTCGGAGAAAGAGGCGTCCACGGGTAACAAGGATATCCGGCTGGCTGCGTGCGCACTTCTCCTCGAACTCGCCAACGCGGACGACGAGTTCACGGATGATGAGCGCCAGCACCTGGAGTCGGCCGTGCGCCGTCAGTTCGGTCTCGACGCGACGGAAGCAGGACAGCTGCTGGAGCTCGCGCAGAAGGAGCGTGAGGAGGCCGTGGACCTCTGGCAGTTTACGAATCTGATCGCCGAAGCCTACTCGACCGGTCAGAAGATGGTGCTGGCCGAGATCATGTGGGGGCTCGTCTACTCAGACGGAGATCTGGCGAGCAAGGAGGACTATCTCATGCGAAAGATCTGCAACCTTCTTCGCCTGGAGCCTGGGTACCTCGCCGAGGCTCGGC
>JAKMDG010000008.1 GCA_022428035.1 Longimicrobiales bacterium | reverse complement strand
AACGGGACTGCGAGCAGGAACGTCAGCCCGATCGCCAGGACGATGCGTCGCGACCCCCAACCGAACACGGTAAAGCCCCAGCCCATGACGATCAGCGCGAGCAGGCCCTGCTGGACCAGCCGGACGTTCATGATCGCGGCACACATCCATACCAGGGAAAGACCTGCCAGCACAGGCAGGAGATCCGGGAGGCCCTGGTCGGCCATGTCCATGAGTCGATGCCGATCGCGCCACAGCAGCCAAACCGTCAGACCGCCAATGAAGAACCCGTGCTCCTGATATGAAGCACTCCATGTGCCGGGAAGCCCGATCAGTGTGGGCCAGAAGCAGAGCACCATCACACCGAACGTCCACCCGAGCATCGTGCGCTCATGTTCGGCGTTCCGAGGCGTCAGGCGCTCGGTGATCGAACGTACAGGGGTGATCGGAAGGCTCCGTGGGCGGGTCGCGGACTGGCGTTACTTGAAAGCTACGGAGCCAGCGTCCCGCTCCCAAGATCTACGTACGGCGTACCGGTCGAGCTCGAACGTGCTCCTCGTCAGCACTGCAACCACCCCTGAACCCTTCCGCTCTTCGCCATGCTCTGCAGAAGATCGGGCAATCCACGAAGCCCCCCACAGCGAACCAGCCGTGAGGGGCCTCGGATTCTTCCAGTGCGCCCGCCAGGACTCGAACCTGGGGCCTACTGCTTAGGAGGCAGTCGCTCTATCCACCTGAGCTACGGGCGCTATGCCTCGGAAAGCCTTGTAGCGCATGGCTTTCCGCTTCCACCTGGCTCACGCTCCCGCCCACGATGTCCAGAATAGGGTCCCTATGGGGTCCAATCCTACCCATACCTGGCCGGGTGGTCGCGACGAGTGAGATGGTGATCTTCATAGCGGCCAATCTCGCGACGACGGACAACGGCAGCAATCGGTTGCAACTCCTGGCCCTCCGGACCCCGGTGTCGGGCGCACGAGCGTATCGGAAAGCCTGAGCATTGTCCTTGTGGCAGGCGACCGGTCCCTGGTGCGGCGCAGGATCGGGAAGAACGTCGACGTATCCACGGACGGACACGAGTCTCGCGCACGAGGATCCTCCAGCCGCGGGCGCTACAAGATACCGCGAGGGCTGAAGACTCCATCCACCGGTCCAGCAATCGGACGTCCTGCTTGCGGAACCGCCAGCAGGACGCTCCCGGCTACCCGTCCGTAGGTAGCGGTTCCTCCAACACAGGTGGCAGTGGCTCTGCGGCTCTGCGGCCAGCCAGGTACCCCACACAATACGAACGCAACGTCGCCTCGAAACGACTCATCTCGGAATGACTTCGCAGCCCTCCCTCGCCCCTCCGCTGCAGTGCGTCGTTGAGCGTCGCGATGACGCCCATGAGCTCCATGACGTGCGGATCGCCCCCGGAGATCACCTCGTCGGGCTCGATGCCTGAAGCGAGGTCCATGCCGACTACCTCACCTTCCTCGTCGGACTCGATGCCATCGGAGACCGACTGAAATTCTTCCATGAGCTCGATCTGCCGCTCAGGGATCGGGTCATCAGGCGAAATGTACGCCCCGGACATGGTCGCCGTGCGGACGGGGATCGGGTCATCAGGCGAAATGTACGCCCCCGTGCCAGCCGCACTGCTGGCGCCGGAATCGCCACTGCCACTGCTACTGCCGTATGACCGGCGTCGCGTTCCCGGCGGAAAGGCCGGAGGTGGCAGACGGCTCTCATCGCTGATTTCGCTCATCGCCAGGTGCTCCTCACAATCGGCGTTCCCGATATCCCCTTCGTCGCCGCAATATGTGTCGCTACCGCTCGAGGAACAAAGGATTCCCGCCTACAGGAAGAACTCGATGGCAATGAACCCGCCGACGAACAGCAGGCTGAAGAACACGACAAGCTTGTCGAAGTGCAGGTCTATGAAGCGCTCGATCGGACGCCCGAACTTGTAGACCAGCCCGGCGATCAGGAAGAAGCGAAAGCCGCGGCTCAGGATCGAAGCCAGCACAAAGACACCGAAGTTGATGTTGAACACCCCGGATGCCAGGGTGAACACCTTGTACGGGATGGGCGTGAGCCCAGCCAGGAACACAGCTGCGAAGCCATTGTCGTCGTAGAAGTCGCGCACCCCTTCGAAGGCCTCCTGGCTTACGCCGGGGACGTAGGCAAAGAACCAGTCCTGGGCGATGTGCCACCCACCCGCCCCGATCGCATAGCCAACCATACCGCCCAGGACCGACGCAACCGTGCAGACGGCGGCGAACTTGAGAGATTTGCGGATCGCGCCAAGACACAGGGCGAGCAACAGCGGATCAGGAGGGAGCGGAAAGAAGGATGACTCCGCCGCCGAGATCAGGAAGAGCGCCGGAACGCCGTACCGGGTGTCCGCCCAGTGAAGAACCCAGTCGTACAAGCGCCGGACCGGGTTATCCCGAGGAATGGGCGTTTCGCTGGTTACATCGGCGCCTGTGTGACCCTGACTCGACCCCGGAGTCTCCCCTGGTAGCTCCGTCATCCATTCACCTTTGTCATCCCTTCTCCTCTGTCCATGCAAATCGCCCGAGCAGCGGCACGAAGGTCACCGCGCCGCCAACCGGCTCCTGCGTGACCGCGAACCCTGTCTTCTGAACCAGCGTCAACTCCTGTACATCACGTGCGCCCACCGGAATCAGCATCCGACCTCCGTCCGACAGCTGATCCACGAGTGCCTGAGGTACCGTGGGGGCCGCCGCCGAGACGACGATCACGTCGAACGGCGCATACTTCTTCCAGCCAATCGTGCCATCCCCGACCAGAAGCGCAGCGTTCTTCACGCCAAAATCATCGAGCGCCCTCCGGGCACGCTGTGACAGCTCCCGGATTCGCTCGACCGAATACACCCGGTCCGCCATGAGGCACAGCAACGCTGTCAGAAAGCCGCAGCCGGTACCAATCTCCAGCACGACATCGTCGGGCGTGGGCCGCAAGATCGACAGGTAGTGCGCCTGGAGGGACGGCTGGGACGCGGTTTGCCCGAACCCGATGGGAATAGGCGCATCTTCATAAGCCCGAGGCTGAACACCATCGGGAAGGAAGGTGTGCCGCGCCACGCGGTCGAAGAGCTGAAGAATCTCCAGATCATCGACACCTCGGGCTCGAATCTCCTCGATCAGCTTCCGCCGATACCCTGCATACCGGGCGTCGGCTAAA
>JAKMDG010000004.1 GCA_022428035.1 Longimicrobiales bacterium | reverse complement strand
ACATGCCACCGTGCATGGCTTCCGCCCGGTAGCCGCGACCGGCGAGCGCTTCGCCGAGCTCGTCGACATCGTTTCTGGTCCTACAGAACACGAGGGCGGCGTCAGGCACTTCGAGGTCCAGGATCCTACCGAGGGCGGCGAGCTTGTGCGGGCGCCGAACGAGGTACGCCGTCTGTCGAACCAGAGGGATCTCACCCTCCGGGCCCCCGGCGATCCGGACTTCCACCGGATCCGTGAGATGCTTCTTGGCGATCGTCGAGATACGCGACGCGAGCGTAGCGGAGAAGAGCAGTGTTTGACGGGAGGTCGGCACCTCGTCCATGATGGCGTCGAGGTCCTCGGCGAACCCCATATCGAGCATCTCGTCAGCCTCGTCGAGCACCAGGACTTCAAGATTGCCGAGGAACAGGGTGCCGCGCCGGATGTGATCGAGCGCTCGGCCGGGTGTGGCGACGACCACGTCTACGCCTCGCTTCAGCACCTTGAGCTGCTGGCTGAATGACTGCCCGCCGTAAATAGGCAGGACGGTCACCCCCATGCTCATTCCATACCGGTGCACTGCCCGGGCGACCTGCACGGCAAGCTCCCGCGTCGGGACCAGAATGAGGGCTGCGGGAACAGGGCTTCCTGTCTGGATTCGCTCCAGAATCGGGAGGGCGAACGCGGCTGTTTTTCCGGTGCCTGTGGCGGCCAGGCCGAGGAGATCCCGGCCTTCCAGCAGAAGGGGGATTGCCTCACGCTGGATCGGCGTGGGCTCTTCGTACCCGAGCGAGTCGAGCGCCTTCAGGAGTTTCGGCCCGAGGCCGAGTTCGCCAAATGCGCGATTCGCCTCGGAGGATGTTGTCGGTGACATGTCGTAAAGGTAGCCACGACAGGCCGCACCACTCCGGGTTGTCCGTTCGGCCTCCGTTGAGGATAATGCTGGCGCGCGAACAGCCCTTATGCTGGCAGGTCCGTTACGGATGACTCCGATGCAACTGAGATCCTCACGCACGACTCTTGATCGCATCGTGCTGGTTGCCGCGCTGCTGACGCTGCCCACTCAGGCAAGAGCCCAAGTCCCTGAATTTCCCACGTTTCAGGATCTGGGCCTGGAGTACATCTCCGACTCCGGCTTCACGCAGATTCTGCTCTCTGGGCAATTCGACGTGGAGGGCTTCTATGTCGCGAACAGCTGGGAGCCGTCGACCGTCGAGCCGGTCAACTGCGACGCGTGCCACATCGACGTGGCGCGGGAGTTCCAGCAGGGAGACGGAGGTGCCCACCTCCAGCGCCTCCGCATCTTCGCCGATCTTTTTGTTGGTGACCATGTCTATGGCCTAGTCGAGCTGAGGGGTGACAAGGGCAGGGAGCGCTTCGACGGAGATCTCCGCGCGCGCATCGAACAGCTGTTTCTTCGTCTCACCACCGGATCGGGCACAGAAGGCGTCCAGGTGGGTCGTTTCGCGAGCCCGTTCGGCGCGTATGCCCAGCGCCACCTCAGCGTGGCCGACCCGTTCCTGAGTGCGCCTCTGCCGTATGACTACCGTACGGTCATGAATCGGTGGCGGTGGCCAGGGAGTGACGCGGCCTTCCTCACCTGGAAGGACCAGCCGGAGGACATCGACATACCCGGTGCACCACCGGTCTGGGATGTTCCGTACCAGTGGGGGGCAATGGTCTTCGGCTCGGTCGGACCCCTTGAACTGCGAGCGGCCGCCATGAACAGCGCCCCCTCCAGCCATCCCAATGCGTGGAGTCTGTCGGACGGACAGTTCGAGCGGCCGTCCTGGGTGTTCGCTGGACGATGGAAGGCGACCTCGTCACTTGAGGTCGGAGCCTCGTACGACCGAGGGCCATGGTTGGGACGCCGGACGCCCAACGTGACCGTGACGCCCCCCGATCGACCGTCCGGTCCGCCGCCGAACGACAGGACAGACTTCGATCAGGAGCTGATCTCCTTCGATGTCGCGGTTGCTCGAGGGCCCGTGATGATCCGGGCCGAGGTGATTCGGGACACATGGGAGGTCCCGAACATGGAGGCGGCCCCGGCCAGCGTGAGTGGGACTGTCGAGTTGCAGACCGATCTTGCGGCAGGGTTCTTTGTCGCGGGAAGAGCCGGGATGATCAATTTCCGCCCGATCGATGACGGTCAGGGTAGTCGAGAGGACTGGGACTACGACGTCTACCGCTACGAGGGCGCGCTTGGGTACCGGCTTTCGCAGAATGTCGGCCTGCTTCTGTCCGGATACCGTCAGGTCCAGACCGTCCAGCAAGACGGCGATACCGAGTTCGTTGGATTGCGAATGTGGTGGGGTCTGTAGCCCCGACTCAGCTCTCTGCGGTCCCGGACTCGTCGAAGGACTCGACCGAGTAGACGAGGCATTCGGCCTGAAAGCCCTTGAGTGCACGCCCTCCGATGCAGGGGGCCACCAGCACTCCGCCGACCGCCCACTCCTCAGTCTGCTCGCTGATGAGGATTTCCCCCGCAGCAGCCTGGTCGGTCAGTCGGGCCGCCAGGTTCACCGTCTCACCGAGCACCGTGTAGTTCATGCGCTCGGCTGAGCCCATGTTACCCGCGACGGCAATCCCGCTGGCAATTCCGATCCCGACGCCAAGCGGCTCCTTGCCACGCTCCGCTCGTTCTGCATTCAACTCTGCGATCCCGTCTCGCATGCGCAGGGCGGCTCGCACAGCACGGCACGCGTGGTCTTCCTGAGCCACCGGTGCGCCGAACACGGCCATGATCTCGTCGCCGATGTACTTGTCGACGACGCCACCCTCGGCATCCACCCCGTTGCTGAGGCGCTCCATGCATTCATTGAGGAGTCCGATGACTTCCTGAGGTTCCATCCCGACGGTCATGGGAGTGAAACCCCGGATATCCGCAAACAGGGCGGTGATGGTCCGATTCTCTCCCCCTAGCTCAACATCCCCCCGCATCAACTCTTCTGCGACGTCCTCGGATACGACCTTGTTCAACACCGATCGATACTGCTCCCGCAGCAGGAGCCCGCGGGTCATGTCGTTGAACGCGTCGGCCAGTGTCCCCATCTCGTCATCCGAGGCGACGTCTACCTCGGTCTCGTAGTCGCCCTTGGCGACCCGACCGGTGGCGGTGACGAGATCCAGTACGGGGCGAGTCAGGGAACGGCTGAGCGCCACACCGGCGATACCGCACAGGAGCAGGGCGAGGAGCCCCGTGAGCAGGAGGGTGAGCTGGATGTTTTCGAAGGGTGCGCGCACTTCGTCGAGCTGTATGGCTACGACGGTGCGGCCGGCTGCCGGGGCGTCAGAGACAAGCGGTTGGTGATTGATCGACCACTCCACACCGGACAATGCGGTACGAACAGACTCGTCCGAATCGAGGGCCGAGATCATGGAGGCCTGCATCTGGGAGGTCACCCCGGCACTCGTTGCAGCACATGATCCGTCGATCACGAGGCATGTCTCGAATGCACCCACCCTGGCGATCTCATCCATCTGACTCGATCCGATCGGTAGACCGAATACGAGTGTCCCGACAGCGCGCGAGCCTAGCTCCAGGAAATGGACCTGCATGTTGTACAGGCGCTCGTCCAGAACCCGGTATGCGCTCATGACGAGGAGCGAGTCGCTGTCCAGCAAGGCCATCGCGAGCGGCTGCACGTCTGCCGGATCCCCCGGGATGAGCTGGTCGTCGAGCATGGAGATGACCGGCAGCCCATCGTCGTCGGTAAAGACGATCAGAGCAGCGTCCGCGCCGAGGCCCGAGCGGATCATTTCATACGATGCTTCGCCGGCGAGGTAGTCGATATCCTGCGATTCGATGGCCTCGTCGAGTAGAGCGACCGCCCGTGGACTCTCCACGAACGGTCGAGTCACCTGATCGGACTGTCGTCGCTGGAGATCGAGCATTTGCTCAAAGAGCTCACCGGCACTCTGAACCGTCCGGTCTTCTACGAGCCGAACCTGCCGATTCGTCTGAGTACGGACCGTGATGAGTGTGATGGCGAGGAGTAGCCCTACGGTCCCAACCAGGGCCGCGAGGACCTTGGCGCCGAAGCTCCGGCGAATCCAGTTCACCGGCTGAGCTCGACCTCGACGTTCGACGTTGAGCCGGCCGTGACCGTGATGGTCTGCTCAGAGGGGCGGTGATCCGCGCTCCAGAACGCCACCTGATACTCACCAGCTGGAATGCCGTCGATCCGGAAGGATCCGTCTTCGCCGACCACGGCGTGAAACGGATTTTCCGTGACCACGATCACGCCACGCATCTTGTCATGCACTTCACAAAAGACTTCGACTACTCCGGCTTCCTGGAACTGCTCGGACTTCGACTCACCTACCGGATACCGGCCAAGGTCGAAGCGGTGTGTGCTGGAGTACGAAAAGACGTTGTGAAAAAACGAGTCCTCATTGGGAAACTCGACTGTGCCACCGACAGGGATGGTCAGTGCCGAGGGCACGAAGGTCGTGTCCCTCTGGACCATGTGGACCGCGGGGCCCTCAGAGATCGTCGCGCCAACCGGTCCGAGCACGTAGACGACGACGGGGACCTGCTGGATGGTGGCCGTACCTGTCGCTCCGCCCGGATATCGCCGCGCCGTGCGCCGGCCTCGGGCGCGAGCCTCCTGGAGCTCAACCGTGCCGGCGATCGCCCCGGTCTGACCCGTAACGGGCTCAGGCGACAGCACCACGAGCGTCGTGCCGAATACCAGCGCGGCCCAGACGCGATTTCGCCATACTCTCATCGAAGAGATCCTAAGGGACCGTACCGGACGGTCGTCAAATCGTGATTCCGCACCCGAACATACGGCGAGCGCTCAAACCCGACGAGGTCGGGCCCCGCAGGTCAACGCGGTCGCGTGGTCACAGTTCTGCTTGTCAGGCTAAGCGTTGTCAGGCTAAGCCGATAACTTCTACTCTAGACTACTCTGTTTTCAGTCCACGGGTGCCCTCAGGCACCGTCTGCCCGGTTACCAGATGCCCGGGCCGCTTTGCGGCCTTCGCATCGCGCTCAGGAGAAACGGGAATGCTCGATTCGACGATTCGCCTTCGAATCACGAACCTGCTTGCAGTAACGCTCGCCATGGCTGCGCTGGCGTTGCCAGCGCCCATCACGGCTCAAGAGGGTGGAGAGCCCGACGATGTCACGTACAGTCGCGACATCGCCCCGATCCTGCAGCGCAGCTGCGTGAACTGCCATCGGTCTAACGGTGTGGCACCGATGTCGCTTGAGCGATATGAGGATGCACGTCGCTACGCACGACGGATCGCTCAGCGCACGGCGATTCGTTACCGCATGGGCACGATGCCTCCGTGGTATGCTGAGAAAGACATCGGTATCCAGCACTTCAAGAACGATCCGTCCCTCAACGACGATGAGATCGCGATGATCGGTCAGTGGGTAGCCGAGGGCGCCCCTGAGGGGGATCCCGAGGACCTGCCGCCGGCGCTCGAGTTCGATGATTCAGGTGCCTGGACCCTGGGCGAACCGGACGTCGTCGTGACCACTGACGAGTTCCTGGTGAAGGATGGTGAGCCGGATTGGTGGGGTGACATTTCGCCGGTGCTGATCCCGATCGAAGAGAATCGCTACGTGAAGTCGGTTGAGATCCGGGAGATCAACGACGTACCCAGTGAGGGGCCGGGCCGGGAGACGGTCGGCGGCCGTTTCGTCATTCATCATATGGTATGGGGCACGCGTACCGAGGACGGTCAAGGTGTCCGCCAGACCTGGCCTGTGCACGAGGTGGGCCGCAATGGTGACGTCTTTGATGCGGACGCGGGGCGTCTGCTCACGCCGGGGTCGTACATCGTGTCCGAATCGACGCACCTGCACTCCAATGGTCGCGACACGAAGGCTCGACTCGAGTTCGGCTTCACGTTCCACCCGGAGGGCTACGAGCCCAAGTACCGCGAGTCGATCCTCGGCCTCGGCAACGGCTCGGACATTGACATCCGGGCCGGCGAGAAGGACCAGGAACTTCACGCGTACACGGTTCTGCAGACACCGACCAAGATCGTTTCATTCGAGCCCCACCTGCACGCTCCCGGTGACCGGATGTGTCTTGAAGCGATCTGGGGCTTCAACGTCGAGACGCTCTCGTGCGTCGGGTACGATCACAACTGGGTGCGGACCTACCAGTTCGAGGATGACCACCAGCCGCTGCTCCCGGCGGGTGCGGTACTTCACATTACCGGCTACATGAACAACACCGAGGAGAACTTCAACGTCCCGGACACGCGGAACTGGCAGGGGTCAGGGAACCGCTCGGTGGCGAACATGTTCATTGACCTCGGCATGCGCCTCTCGATGACGCAGGAACAATTCGAGGAGGAGATGGCGATCCGTCGTGAACGCCTGGACCTCGGGCCGAATGACCATGTGATCGGCTGTCCGCTCTGTCTCGTCATTCCGGAAGGTGGTCGATGATTCGACGCTCTCGAATGGCCGTGGCTGGGCTCGCGGTTGGTGTGCTTGCTGCGGTCATGCTGGGCGGGCCGGAGCCAGTGGAGGCACAGCTGGCCTACCAGACCGGACAGAACGTCTCGCCCGCATACGAAGGCTGGATTGCGAACGACGATGGTTCGAAGACCATGGTCTTCGGGTACATGAACCGGAATTGGTCGGAGGAACTGGACGTTGCCGTGGGTGAGGAGAATTTCTTTTCTCCGGGCCCCGCGGATCGGGGCCAGCCGACCCACTTCAGGCCACGGTGGAACAGCTAC
>JAKMDG010000003.1 GCA_022428035.1 Longimicrobiales bacterium | reverse complement strand
TATCTCGACGATGCGCTCGAGCGACGCGCGAAGATCATGGGATTCGGCCACCGGGTGTACAAGGAAGGGGATCCTCGAGCCAGAATCCTTCGCGCCATGAGCGCGCGGATGGCCGGCCACGACGGTGAGCCCGACCTCTTTCGTATCAGCGCCCGAATCGAAGACCTGATGATGGACCGAATGGGGTTGATCGCGAACGTCGACTTCTATTCCGCCACGGTCTACGACGCGCTCGGCATCCCCGACGATCTCTTTACCTGCGTCTTCGCGGCCAGCCGCGTGACCGGCTGGTGTGCGCACGTCCTTGAGCAGTACGAGAACAACCGGATCTATCGACCGCGGGCGCGCTATGTCGGCGTTCCAGCAATGCGTGCAGGCCCAATACGAAGTCAACGCCAACCCACGGCGTCTTCTGATTGGCGGCGCTAGCCGGAGGCTTTGCGAGGAAGGCGGGCAATCGTCCGAACGAGATGCTCTCTGTCGATGCTTCTACCCTGGATGAAGAGCTGCTCGCACGATCGATTCGATTCAGGGGCCGAACCCGCGAGAGGCGGGGCGGCGTGAAGTAGATCGTGCTCGGATCGCACGAGGCGCGGGTCCGTACGCCTGCGACGCGGCTGTGACAGATCGAGAACCGCGTCGCCACAAGCCGCGTCCGAAAGAATGCGAGATCATGTGCCGAGATGGGCAGTCAATAGGCGAAGTCGTCCGGCGAATCCGCTCGTCCAACGCGTCGCTGATCGCGCTCGACGGGCTGCCCGGAGCTGGAAAGTCGACGCTCGCCGTGAAGCTCTCGGCCCTTCTGAACGTGCGGTCCGTCCACCTTGACGACTACCTGGTACGCAACAGCCCTGGGTTCATCGATCATCTGGATTACGAAGAGCTGCAGCACGCGCTCTCGGGTCCAGCCGTCATCGTCGAGGGTGTGTGCATGTTGGACGTGCTGGATCGAATGGGGCTTCGACCGGACCAGTTCGTCTATCTACGAGCACCATTCTCGGCTCGATACCTCGACACGAGCCATCCCCTCGTTCGAGAGGTACGCGCCTATACCGAGAGGGCACACCCCGTCGATCGTGCGACATTCGTCCTCGTGAGATCCGAGTCTGGGCAGAAGCCGCTCGGCATCCGGAAGAGAGGCCAGGCTGAATTGGACGCTTTCGTTTCCCGGAATCGATCGCGTTTGGCACGTGTGCTCGCGTCTGTTGGAGTCGTCACGCTGATCGCGGGCACGCTGGCCGTAGTCACTGGGGCGCCGGGGCAGGGTGACTCTCCGTTCCGGATCGTCGGGTTGGATTTCTCTGTTCCGGAGATTGGCGTGATGACGATGCTGGCATCGGGTCTTTCGATCTTCCTCGCCTGCTCGGCTGTCTCGCAGACTCGTCGTCGATCATCGAGCTCCAGGAGATAGGTCCCGACGACCAGGGTTTTGCGGCCTCCGCCGTCTGCCGCGAGTCGTCCGAGCGATCGTCAGCACGTACTGAGCCATCTGCGCGACTGCCGATCCGGTCGTTTCGCCGAAATCTCTGGGTGTCGTTTGCCATTCTGTCACTGACCAACGCATCACGTCGCCGTCAGAGCGGGGGACCGCCGAGTCGTTCGACCTTGACGGCCATCCGGACCAGCTCGACCGGATCGCCGAACTGCGTGTAGATCGCGACGTCCGCGGCGTCGCGACCGTATGCGATCGCGACTCGACCCCCGAGCAGGTCCTTCTGCGTGGGATCGAACGTATACCAGCGTTGGCCGACGTAAGCCTCGAACCACGCATGGAGATCCATCGGCCGGAGCGTCTCCAGGTACCCAACGACCATTCTTGATGGGATCGAGAGCGCTCGGCAGAGAGCGATTCCGAGGTGGGCCATGTCCCGGCAGACGGCCGACTTCCGCTGATTCACTTCGGTGGCGCTGATGATGTCCTGTCCCGAGCCCGGGCGATAGGTGAGCGTGGAGCGGATGTAGTCGACGATCGCGGAGCACTGGTCGTAGCCGGCCGAGCGACCCGCGACGATCGAAGAGGCCATCGCGCTGAACCGGTCCGACTCACAGAATCGGCTCGGCAGCAGGAACGGAAGGGTGTCGTCCGGGAGCTCCTGGAC